>VBPR01000264.1 GCA_005877345.1 Nitrososphaerota archaeon | reverse complement strand
CAACTCATTATCTAAGTTCATCAGGACAATCATCAAAGGAAATTCAAGAGATAATAAATTCCGAGAATGAGGAAAGGAGATTAAAATTTGATGAATTCCTGAAGTATTGTAAGAGACGACTAGACATATCTCCGGATTCATTTTTGATAATGATAAGAAGTTTAAAGTCATCTGCGTAGAGTCTCGATTTTGTTTTATGTCTTATTCTGAGTTTCATGAATATGCTAGCTAAAAGTCTATTTACAGGGTCCATCAGCAATGTACAATTTAACCATAAACGTTCCTATTTCGCTTCAACTTTCAGTAGTGCAAGTGATCCATTAATTCGCTTTCTTACGTCTTGCAACAATTCTTCCAAGACTTTTTCATCTATCTTTCCGCTTTTGTTCGTTATATTCAGTTCATTCTTATAATATTTCATCCACGAATATGTTCGCTGTAAATTTTGGAACACATTAAACGGAAGCAATGATTGATTTCCCGCAAGAACAACGGCATCCCACATGTCTGTAAAAAATGGCTTGTAATCCTTGAATTGCTGCTATTCGTCTATAAACATAAGTCTCTGATTCGGATCATTATCAATGAAAATGATCAGATTTTTTCTTTCCTTCTGTTCCTTTTGTTTTTCTGTACGCCTGTATGTCCAGTGTTCAACATATACTGTAAACCAAATTATAGCTGCCAGTAATAACATTTCAGCAATTAGTGAATCCCCTGGATCAAAATATTCACGCATCGTTGGATGATATTTGTCTTTATTCTATTTAAATTCTAGAATGATTAAAAGATGAGAAAGCCATTTAATTTAGATTCCTGATGACTAATACAAGCGGATCTGAAATACAAAAAAAAGACAAAATTCAAACAAAAGCAATGCAGCAAATATCTGAATATACCAAATGTCTGAAGTTGAAGCTGCAATCCTATATTTATCTAACAAGAAAAAATTCATTCAGTCAAAATTGGTAGATCAAAGGATAAATAGTCTAATATCTTATAGTTGGTAATGGCAAGTCAAAAATCAAGGAGTAATCCAACCGAATCGAGAACTACCTCATTGCAGTTAAAAAAGAACAGAACCAATGATAGCAAACAGGATACACAATCATACAATAAGACAAAACCCAAGAAAGTAAAAAAGATTTCCAAGTCAATTAAACGGATGGAATCCGAAATATCCCAGATACAAAACCAAATGGATAGAATTGCTAAAGACCTTACGACTGTACTCGATTTGATGCAGACTAAAAAAGGGAATTAGCAGTCATAGGAAGTTTATGTTATTTTCAATAGTTGCAATTCCTGCTTTTTTGATTAGAAATCTGGCGATAATTGGTTTGTTCCGTTTGATGCTATCAATGTTTCAACATATTGGAACAGTGGTGAACTTTTGCTTACTAAACCCTTTAGATATTATTCATGAGGATTTAATTCCTTCGGACGCCAAATATTGACCAGTTTACCCTTAGTTTGAGCTTTTACTCCCTTCCACGTTCTGATGGGTAGCCTCACATATGCAACGGTACATGTTGGCATACTAATCATCTTTCCTGTTAATATCTCCAATAATTGTTCTGAGTGCGGGTTATGTCCAACTATCATTATTATGTCATATTGATCGTTTTGAACTTGTAATACGTTCAGATATTCTGTATATCCTGATCCATACAATGAAGAGGCAACTGTAATCTCTCCATCATAACCACAGGCTTTTGCAACCTTCTCTGCTGTGGAGTGGGCTCTTATCGCTGGAGAGCTTATTATTAATTGTGGGACAAGGCCTTCTTTCAACAACTTTCTACCTATTCGTGGTGCATCTCGTTTACCGCGGCTATTTAGAGGTCTATCATGATCTGACAATTCCGCAAATTCCCAGCTTGACTTGGCGTGCCGAAGTATCAATAATGTCTTTGTATCCTTCTTCAAGGGACTCTCAGAAATTTAATGATATCTTACCTTGTATACTTTGTGGATCTGTTTGCAGTGTACTGTCTTATTTCCAGAAAAGTTGATGATAAACAAGCTAGATTCCAAATCATTATTATATTTTATTTTTCAAAAATGAATGTTTATGAACTTCTTTGAACAATTCTTCAGCTTGTTTACCATAAGCGTTTATGATAACTTTACTTTCATTACATTCAGCTTCAACATAATAATATTTTATTCCATTATTCATATGTATTATTTTTTCAGGAATGATACTAAATACGTATTGTTTATTTTTTAAATCATAAATTAGCTTCGTAATCTCACTTGATTCAGATCCTTTATCGACCAAGCTATAGTTAATCGTCAAATTTAATCCGTCCGATATTACGCTATTCCCTCTGGCATTTTTCATCAATATTCTAGCAGATCTACAATTAGTTTCAAAATTAATATTTCCCTTTCAATAACGTTTCTTTCATAAGTGACGTTTGTTTTTATGAGCAATCGTTTACATAATCCTATTTGTGCTATAACTGAATCCCGTAAATTGTTGTAAAAAGGTTGATTTAAATACTCCACACAATAGACAGTTTCTTTCTCGTTACTCTCACCCGCATTTACTCTCTTTGCTCTTATATGTTCGAGTTCTGGTACGTTCATTTTTTAGCTATTGCCTCAAGTAAGAGTGATTTGAAAAAACCTGGTTCTATTTTCCTTTTCAATGAAATTCTGCAATAATTATGAGAATGAATACAATCCTCTATTTTATCGCATTTACAACAAATCCATGGAACATATTCTTGACAAATATTACAGGTAGCAAACGGTGTCAAACAAAATCCGCATACCCTGCAAGATTCCTTATTAAACACAGCTTAGATGACACAAGCTAACTCTTATTAGAATTGGCGAAGGTAATCTTGTAGATCCTGCTAGACTATATAGAAGAAAAAATTAATCTAAGTAATTTTTCTTGTCATTTTAAATTTGTAGCGAATTATTTCTACAGCCGGTGCTATTCATAGCGACTGTTATTGATTGATTTATTACCCCTAATTAGGATATGACTTTATTTATTTCCAAGATATATGTAACTACAAAAAAATCAGTGCATATTACTAAATTATAAAATTGGATTAACAAAGTATCTTATTAGAGGAAACGTCAGAAAATTTCCAATATGCAATCAAGTTCTCCAATAAGTGCTTTACCAATTAATTATCACCATCTGCGTAAATACCTTCTTGATATAAATTTTCAACGGCACTAGCTGCCTTCACGTCAAGATTGGAAATTGCATGTCCTAAACTCCATGTATCGTAATCTATAGTTAACGTATTCCATGTTGATGTCATATTTGGATGATGATTTAATTTTTGGGAAGAGTCAGCTACTTGATACATAAATTCAAATAAAGTAGAAAAATCTACAAATGTAAATGTCTTATGCAGCTTGCCGTCAAATATGGTCCAACCAGGTAGATGCTTTAATGCCTCGTTTATCTCATTTTCCGAGAGTTTCAGATGCACAGAAGTTAGAGCATCCCTAATATCTGAGCCGTTAATGGATACAAGTGTTGTATTAATTTTAAGTTGAGTTTCTTGAGTTTGCCCCATTGCTACCATATACGTCGAATTTACTACAATAAGTAACAAGATATTTGCTATTACAATTGTCTGTTTTTTCGCGGCAAATTATTAATAAATTGTAATATTTATTATTTCATTATGCCACTAGTCAATTAGGAATTTTTTCTGTTATCTATGATTTTGTGCGTCTATATTGAAATGCTATGATATTGGGATGATTATTGAAAGGTGTTTATATCAAAGAAAGTAACAATAAGATATTTCAACTTTTCAATCTGATTTTTCAGAAGATATATTGATAAATATTTATGGTAATGGAATAGTTGATCAGTATAGTTGACCTCTTATGATACTAAGGTCCTGTCAGTACTTGCAATTTCAATTCTTGTTTCAACTATACTTGGTATTTTATTTCCTTCTACTGGGGAGCTTTTTTCGCCGTACATCTTGATAATTCTTGGCCTTTTATTATTTCTCAATTTGATCCAACTTGATTTCCAAGATCTTATCTCAATTTTTAGGAATCCTAAATTTCTCTTAATATTATCCATCTTGAAAGTGATCATCATACCAGTAGTAATGTATTTTGTTACTAATCTAATTAATCCTAAATATGCATTGTCAGTACTATTATTATCTGGAATTTCTACAGGACTTGGGGCTCCATTTGTTACCAATTATGTGAGAGGAAGACTTTCTATTATAGTAGGAATGGTAATAATCACGTCACTTGCAGTTCCCTTTGTATTACCAACATTAGTTTATGTTCTTTATAATACTGAATTTTCCATTCCAGTACTTGATATGATTTTACTATTAATAATATCTCTAGTTGTCCCTTTAATGGGGAGTGGAATCATAAAAAAATATTTACCCGGGCTAGCGACGAGTATAAACAAGAGTTCATTACCTTTATCTATATTTTTAATGGATTTAATTAACTTCGCAATATTTTCAAAATTCTCAGGTTATTTCTATTTGGAATTACCTTTTGTTATTGTCACAACTATTCTTGCTTTTGTATTATTTGCAACGTTTGCAATTACAGGATATCTCATTTTCTACTTCATGAACAAAGATTCGTCTACGAAAGACAAAATTTCAGGGCTTATTGCCTTAAGTTATGTAAATAATATTTTAGTAACTGTTTTTGCACAACAATTCTTTGGCTCACAAGTAGCTGCACTTGCTGCATTTTACAATATGCCATACTACATAGGAATTATTTTTTTAAAAATTTTATCTATAAAGTTGATCAAGAATAGTAGTAGTGAATAACGAAAATATAAAATAAAAATCCAATTTCATATCATATTAATAACCGAAAACAGTGAAACCAATTATTTTATGGATATTACTAGCAAACATAAGGTGTATGTAACGAGAAAAATACCAGAACCAGGACCATCCATATTAAAAAAACATTTTCAAATCAATATGAATCCTAGGGTCGACGTACTTAAGAAGGAAACTTTATTTGAAAATGTTAGAGATGTGGACGCATTATTGTGCATGTTAGGGGACAATATTGACGCAAAAGTCATGGATGCAGCAGGGCCAAATCTTAAAGTAATAAGCTGCTATAGTGTTGGTTATGATCACGTAGATATTTATGAAGCAGCAAAAAGGAAAATAATAGTTACTAATACTCCAAATGTTCTAGCTAACGCTACAGCCGATCTCACGTTTTCTTTAATTCTGACAGCAGCTAGGAATATTGTCAATGCAGATAGGCATGTAAGAAATGGTAACTGGAAATTCGGATGGACACCTGATCTCTTTCTTGGATACGATGTGCATGGAAGTACCTTAGGAATAATTGGTCTTGGAGAAATTGGAATACTGGTAGCAAAACGTGCAAGAGGATTTGATATGCAAGTAATTTACTATAGTAAAACGCGTAAACATCAAATCGAATCAGAACTTGATATTACTTTTGTCCCACTAGAAGAATTGCTACGACGTAGTGATTTT
>VBPR01000031.1 GCA_005877345.1 Nitrososphaerota archaeon | reverse complement strand
TTGCTATTGGATTAGTTTATGGAATAACTGGAACCACTAACATTGGCCAAGCAATAGTTTCATTGGTCAATATTCAGAAAGATCTAGTTCCTATCAGTGTGCTTGCTCTAGCGTTATTCATAGCAGGATTTGGATTTAAGATGGGTCTTGTTCCATTTCACATGTGGCTTCCTGATGCATATGAGGGTGCCCCAACTACAATTGGAGCGTTACTCTCGGCAGGTACAAAAAAAGCGGGTTTTGCTGCTGCTATTCGTGTAATTATTCTGGCTATATTTGTATTGCATCTTGACTGGTCCGTGTTACTGGCCATAATAGCTGTACTAACAATGACACTAGGCAACCTAGGCGCATTGGTCCAAAAGAGCGTGCCCAGAATATTGGCTTACTCGAGTATTGCTCAGGCAGGCTACATCATGATTGGTCTTGCCCTAGCACCTTACAGTGATCAAGCTCTTCCAGGTTCTCTATTCTATATTCTCAATCATGCTGTTATGAAATCTGCTGCATTCATTGCGGCTGCTGCAGTAGCAATCACACTTAGCAGTTATAGTATTGAAAAGTACAGAGGTCTTGCAAAAAGGATGCCACTAACGGCCATAGCACTGTCAATATCAATGTTAGCATTGGCAGGAGTCCCGCCGCTCAATGGATTTTGGAGCAAGCTGGTAATATTCGGTTCTGCAATCAATTCTGGATCAGAAGTTTGGTGGGGACCATACTTGGCTATTGCTGGAGTTTTGAATAGTGCTCTTTCTCTTGGTTATTATGCATGGATAATGAGAAAAATGTACATGGAAGACTCACCTGATTCATCGAAAGTTAAAGAACCAAGAGCAATATCGGCAGTACTCATCTTCGCTATGATATTCATGGTCGGTTTTGGTATATGGCATGCACCAATCCTGGAATTTGCTACAAACTCAGTACCAAATCTATCACAACTTACCGCGGTATTACCTTCTATTCCTTTAAGATAAGGTGTAAAGTTAGAGTTACATTAAATGATAGATTTAAGTAAAGAATCAGATTGTAACAGTCTATAGTAACTATTTATTTTTGGTACATTGCGTTCATAATTTTTACTACTTTATCATCAGTTATTTCTTCAAAGTTGTCATAGAATTGAGCTACCGAAGTAAAATTACTGGTGGGTGGTATCAGGATGGTCGCGACTTCATCTGCTTCATTTTTTAAAAGCTCGACAGTCTCATTAGGAGCCACTGGTATTGCTATGATTATCTTTTTTGGTTTCCTCTTCCTTATCCATCTAGCAGAAACCACAAGTGTAGCTCCAGTTGCGGCACCATCATCAACAAGAATTATTGTTTTATCTTTAATATTATATTCATCCTGTTTGGGTCTGTAAAGTAAAGTTCTACGTTCAATTTCTCGCACCTGGACTAATTTTTCTGTCTCTATGTAATCATCGGAGACTCTCAAAGCCTTTACAACATATTCATTAAGATAAACAGTGTCATTATCCATTATTGCTCCTATGCCAAGCTCCTTGTTGTTCGGTGCTCCCAATTTACGAGGTATTACAATATCAAAATAATTTGCAATTTTATTCTGGTGAATCGAATATGCGAGTATTACTCCGCCACGTGGAACTCCAAAAATTGTTATTTCTTTTGGATTTTCATGCTTAAGCTCATTCTTGAGTTTGGATATGAGAAGATCTGCTGCATGTTCTCTGTCCTTGAATCTGGTGACTGGATTATTTTCAGTTGGCATAGAAAGTATGTCATATAAACCACCTATTTTCCTATAAGTCTTTTCAATAATATTCTCAATGATTTAATAGGTCAAAAGTTATCAGTTTTTTTTATATTAAAATCCTATATGGAGTAACATATTGAATTATAAAGTACTTCTCTTATTTTCTATCTTAGAAGTGAGAATAAATTCAATTAAGTACAAATTAAATTACAATCCTGCCAAATACGACTATAAGTCAAAGATGTACGTAAAGAAAGATATAATGTATGATAGTTTTACTGAGGCTAAAGAACTTCAATGGGAATGTGATAAATGTAAATGTACATTTTCAAAATATCCTAATCTTAAAGAGCACAAGACGGAAAAACATTCCTATTAGAATATTATTTCTCCGATACACAAAGAGAATTTCGAAATGACAACTTTAACTTTATTTTCTTACATAAAGTCAGATATTTCTATGAGATAACCCTTATTTTTGATTATCCAGGACAAGCCACAACTTGGATCCTTTCTTTCACGCAGAAAACACTTTCATAGCTCGGAACTTTTTATAATTTTCTCACAAGAAACACTTCGATATGTATATTAAATCCGGCGTGAATGATTGTTGGAAGCCTTGGTTAGAATCTTAATAACATCTACTTTGATTTCACTTTTGATACTTGCTTGCATAATACCTCATCAATTTGCGAAAGCTCAAGAGAAATTTGCAAAAACCGAGTTTGTGGAAGAGGGAAAACCAAAACTTTTTGATTCGAAGCTGAAAATTACCACAATTGCAGAGGGATTAAGTACTCCTACAACTATGGCCTTCGTTGGCCCGAATGACATTTTGGTACTTGAGAAAGATACTGGTATGGTCAAAAGAATAGTCAATGGTAAAGTTCTTGCAAAACCTGTACTTGATGTTAATGTGGCGAATTCTGTCGAAAGATGTCTGTGCGGAATAGCCGTATCAAAAGATGGTTCCACAACTTATGTGTTTATTTACTATACTGAAATTGAAGGAAAAGATGGAGAGGATAAAGCTGGAAAACAACCGATTGGAAATAGGGTGTATAGATACGAGTTATCGGGTGACGCGCTGATTAATCCATTACTCTTAATGGATCTACCGGCAAACCCGGGGCCCCGTCATAATGGAGGTAACATAATAATTGGACCTGACAAAAACATCTATGTAGCAATTGGTGACGTTGATGGTTCATTTAAGGGACCAACCACTGAAACCAAGACTCAAAATTACAAGAATGGAATCGATCCAGATGGAAGATCAGGTATATTGAGGATTACCCAGAACGGTCAACCCACTGATGGAATTCTTGGAGATTCTATTCCGTTGCGATTGTACTATGCATATGGAATTCGAAATAGTTTTGGTATGGACTTTGATCCTATATCTGGTAATTTATGGGATACAGAAAATGGACCTGGGAATGGCGATGAAATAAACTTGGTTCTCCCTGGGTTCAATAGTGGATGGCAACAGGTACAAGGTTTGGCATCATTGGAGGATTCTTTTTCAGAATCTGATTTACAAAACTTTAATGGAAAGGGACACTATAGTGATCCTGAGCTAGTTTGGGTAAATACAGCTGGACCAACAGCTGTAAAATTTTTAAATTCAAATAAACTTGGTACCGCATACGAGAACGATATGTTTGTAGGAGATGTGCATAATGGAAGGATTTATCATTTTGATCTGACATCAGATAGGAAAGATCTAGTTCTTCCACAAGAGCTTTCCTCAAGAGTTATAGAAAAACCATCCTCACCAGGGGTAAGTAATATTGTGTTTGGTGAAGGATTTGGTGGCGTTACTGATTTAGAAGTCGGACCTGATGGTAATTTGTATGTCGTATCAATCGGGTTGGGTAGCATATATCAAATTAGTCCGGCATCATAGGTGGATGCTCCCAAGCAGTCTATAAAGACAATCACAATTAAAGCTATTCTTTGCTTTGAATAACAAAAAAGGAAAAAATAGTATTTTATTGATGAATGAGTCCACCTTGTCGTCCAACATGAGGCGACTGCCCAACAAAGCTTCTTCTAAAGTGTCCGGAGGGTCTTTTGGAGAGCAACTCGATAAACCAGGCTTCGTGTTCTACTTCTTCTTGCATAATTGTTTGAGCAATATCATATGTACGGGGATCTTTTCCAGCAGTCATATCACATACTTCACCCCATGAACGGATTGCGCATTGTTCTGCACCCAGCAATACCTCTATTATAGACGTAAGGTTTTCCCAATTATCTGGGAGATATGCATCAGGACAACCTGCCTGATCAGCAAACTTTCTGATATCTCTTGGTAAAGAACCACCAAGTTCATACAATCTTGGTACCATCGCTTCAAAATGATTTCTGTCTTCAATCCTTGCCTCTTCGACTATTTCCTTTATACCTTCGCCATCTAGTCCAGTACAGTGCATTCTTAAAATTGTATAATAATAATATGTAGTGAATTCAGCACCCACACCTTTGGTTATTAATTCCTTTAACTTTTCAACATCAACCCCATTCTTCTTTATAACATCAATTGCAACTATATTTGGAACCTTTCCCTTCGTGTCACTCATAGCAAAAAAATAGATAATATTCTATAAAAGTCTTGTTATACCCTTGCTAGATTAGTCACCATAAAATTCAAACTAATTTTTGGAGATATTGGTTTATTCATTGATATATGGAAAATTGAAGATAATTCTTATATCTGAAGTTATTGTTAGCTTGCCATGTGTTTTGTTGATAACGAGGGAAATATCCTTGTACCAAAAACAGTAAGACCTGTAATAGAGTACGAACCAACGATACTTGGAGAGAAAAAAGGATCAAAAAAACAGTACAGACATGGGAATTTGCACATACGAGAATACGACAGTTACTATAGTGTTCACTATGACAAAATAGACCCGCGCAACGATCCTTTTGGTCATATATTGGTGGATGCGTCAAAATATTTTCCTGGCATTATGATGCTCTCAGCCCTTTCGGATTATATTATTAATAGGAAAAAATGAAAAAAATTGATTGCTGACTTACCCGCTTTAGTTTTGTTGTTCAACTCTTTTGATATTGGTATTTTCATGATTACACTTAGTAGGGTGAAAAGATAATCTTGATGGAAGATAGGAAAGAAGTATTGGAGGCTGCGATTGAACCTGACGCAAAAGAACCTACTTTTGACTTTAAGAAACCACCAATTTGGCTCATTATCAAAACAATATTGAAACTAGTTCCAGTAATAGTGTATCTTAGAAGGGATAGAAGGGAATGGGTGAAAAAAGAAGGCAAGAATGTAAACGAGAAAAAGTTCAGAAAGCATGCGGAAAGGGCCTTGAAGACTTTCGTCGCACTTGGACCTGCATACATAAAACTTGGTCAGTGGCTATCCTCAAGAGCAGATCTTCTGCCTCAGCCATATTTGGATGTCCTGGAGAAACTTCAAGATGACGTTTTGCCAGCACCATTTTCAGACGTCAGACCAATACTTGAAAAAGAGCTTGGCGCACTTGATGATATTTTTGAACATTTTGACACCTCTGCAATTTCTGGCGCAAGTTTAGGTCAAGTATATCGAGCAAAATACATGGAAAAAGACGTAGTAGTAAAGATAAGCAGGCCACATATTGAACAAACAATAGGACAAAACATCTACATCTTAAAAAAACTGTTACCTATAGCTACCCGTTTTATTGATGAAAATCTCAGGTTTTCAGCAGAAGGTATGCTTTATCAATTTATTGAAACAGTACATGAAGAAATGGATTACAGAATAGAAGCAAGAAATTTGATCGAGATTAAGAATAATCTGAAAGAAGATAAATCAGTCATTATCCCGAAAGTTTATCTTGACAGAACCTCTCGTCATGTAATCACTTTAGAATACTTGCCTGGAACAAAAGTAACAGATATTAGAACACTTGATGAATATAACATTGATAGGGCAAAACTAGTCTATCGTATACATAGGCTATTCTTTAAAATGTTACTGCGTCATAGTATTTTTCATGCAGACCCTCATCCAGGTAATATATCAGTAGCTAGCAATGGTACAATAATACTCTATGATTTTGGGATGGTTGGAAGACTTGATGACGAAACAAGAAGAAGGCTGGTAAGGCTATATCTTGGTCTTGTGGATAAAGATCCGGTAAGAACTACTGATGTGTTGATAGAACTAGGAACACTCGAGCCCTCTGTTGACAGAAGATTAGTTGAAAAAGGTCTTGAATTAAGTATTCAATCACTGCACGGTAAAAAGGTGGATAGAATGGAGGTAAAGGCCCTCCAAGACTTGGCAAATAAAACATTGAGTAGATTTCCTTTCCGATTACCCAAGAGTCTTGCACTGTACATGCGAATGGCCTCTATACTTGAAGGCATCTATCATTATCATGAGGTAAGGTTTCAATTTGTTCGCGTCTTGGTAAATTTACTTGAAGAGGAAGGTCTAATTAAGGAGGCCTATCTTGAAGAATTTATGAGATACGTAAATAGATTTGCAAAGGGCATAGAAATTTCCAGCGAACTTGCATCAATGATGAAGCAATATTTAACTGATCAGAAAGCAGTAGATAAAACAAAAAAATACTCAAACATTATTCCTGTGAGCATTCTATCATCATCGATTTTTATTGGATCTACAATTATCTTTCCTTATGAAAGGAATTTTTCTTATATCGGATTTGCATTATCGGCTGCGCTGTTGCTTGGCACTTTGCTATTTAATAAACTATTTAGAAAATGAAACAGGGCCGTAATTTCATTTCATAGGATACGAAAGATATAAAATAATTTAATCGTTACTATATGATAGTTAAAGCAGAATAGTAACAAGAGTACATACTCCGTGATTACTAGGGAAATATATAACCAGGGCCATTTTACATCTATTTTATATCGCATGAAATATAGTCTGTCTGGCAGTGATCTTTAATGGAAAATAATCCAGAAACTGTATACACAATAATGTTAGGATATCATCCATCCTAGTTCATATAAACCAATTGTAATGTAAACAAACAATGAATCTAAGTTCAAAAACCGTTTATTCCATCAATAGTCTTATTGATTGGAACAGTATTTGGTACTAGTGCAACAAACGCATTCGCAGATGATCCATTCAAAAATAAAGTAAACATTGAGACAGACATAGACAATACAAATTCCTGTAATGAAACCGGATCTGGAGATAATAATCCTTTCTGTAAGGTCTATGATCACTTGACTACTGACACCTTTACCATACAAGGGAAAAGAACAAAGTAAAACTTGACTTCGACGGAAAGAACAAAAATGATTGTGATGAAAGCGGAGACGGAAATAATAACCCTGACTGTGAGGTTGATTCAACAAAGGATATCGGACCAATAAATATTGTAGCACCATAGAATCAAGCAAACAAACAAATACATAGTTAGTAAAAGGAATACAAAGGATACATCTTTTTTTTATTTTTTTATATATTTTATGCATCGATAAATATATTTTTAAAAAGAAGACAAGAGTAGATTTATATTTCATAAATAGCCATTTATTTGAATGAAATTATTACACGGAAGTCCCGGGTTCGGCGTTCAATTTTCAGAGAATGAAATAAGAAAATTTCTCCTAGATAGCAAGCTAAACCTTCATCTTGGAACCATTGATCCGGATCACTTTCCAAATATACATCCTACATGGTATATTTATGATGATTCTAAAGATGTAATATTTGTAGAAACTGGTAAACAATCTAAAAAGACCAGTAACTTGAAAAAGAACGATAAAATTTATTTTTGTGTAGACGATGGAAATCCCCCCTATAAAGGGGTTAGAGGTAAAGGTAACGTTAGAATTTTGAGTGATCCTGATGCAAATCTTCCAATAGTGGAAAAAATAATGTTAAAATATCTTGGTAGTACAAGTCACCCAATGGCAAAAATATTACTCGAAAATGTAAGAAATGGAAATTCAGTCATATTGGAAATCAAGCCGAAATATTACTCTACATGGGATTATAGTAGAAATAGCTAAATTCTAAATTTAAATCTGCAAAATTTGAATTATAGTTGATTTTTTCTAAAAAAGTAATACTGATGCTTTTTATCGTTTGTAGTAAATAAACATCTAGTCGGTATTAGGACATTTTAAGCTACATTTCAAGAACCTTAATCAGATATGTGAATCATTTAATCTCGCAATCGCCAAATTCATGGTCGCCATCGGCGGGATTAAACGTAGTTATTTTGTCTATGCCAGAACCACATCTAAAGTAGTCTCCTCCTGGACCTCCACTTAGCGTATCGTTTCCTGGACCACCATATAGGCGATCATCGCCAGGACCGCCGTCTAGTCTTTCATTAGCCATCGCGCCATACAATACGTCGTTACCAACACCGCCAAACAGTTTATCACGGTCATCTCCTCCATTGAGCTCGTCACTGCCGACGCCTCCGTCTAGAATATCACTACCTTCCCCACCTGACAGATAATCATTTCCCTCAGAACCATTCAAAATGTCATTACCCACTTCCCCCTGAATTTCATCATTACCTGAAAGTCCATTCAAAATGTCATTACCCTTAAATCCTCTCATGTCGTCATCGGTTGCAGTCCCCATAATATTATCATCGGCCACAGTTCCCTTAATGTCTACAGCCAAAACTGTCCTAAGACCTCCTATAGGTAATAAAGTTGCCAAGACAAAAGTTATCAAGATTATTTCGTAGTTTAGTTTACTCATATCATTTTACTCAAATTGAACGATATAATATAAATATCTACACCATACCAAGTCCTTGATTTTGTCTTTAAATAAGTATATAAGTTAAACAAAGTTCGTGAATTCTCGATCGTTATTTTGGCTAATTCCTTGATGGAACTTTTTAATATAATTAACATTCTAATCATTAATTAATCTTCACATACATTATATCAATACATAATTGACCGTGGGATACAAAGTTAATCTAAATCAGAGGACTTTGATTACTCTCTCTTTATTCTTATTCGGATTAGCAATTATAGGAGCGTTTAATTTGTATGCAGGTCTGAATCTTCTGAATCCACAAATACAAGGGCAGGAAAATGATGACCTCAAAACTACCAATAATATTAATACATTAGAATCTAACTCTACTGCTAATAATTCTGGTATAATTTCTGAAGATATCAATAATCATTTTACAATTTCATGTAGCGATTTTAAAAAATTATACGAGGCAATTCATGCGCTAAATATTGGTAACGAAGTAGCAGAAGGTAGATTAAATCAATCCACATTAGACGGTGTAGAAAGCATCTTTAATATGTATGCCGGGAATTGCACTCAACTTGATGAATTTGAATTTGAGTAAATTTGCTTGTCTACATGTATCGCTTGTTATGATCAACCGACACTCACTTTTTTAGATTACCTTTTTACTGCGTTTGAATCTTTTTAATAGCACAAAGGTTATGGCGGAACCGATCACGAGAGCCGTGATGGTGATGGGCAGAGTTAATGATGTTAGCTCGACTGTAATAGGTTCTGATATAGTAATCGGGAAATCAAAGACAAGCTTTTTATTTGAATCATTGAAATTTCCGACGGCAGGATTATCCAAAATATCAATACTTAAGAGAAATATCCCTGCCTTATTGAAAATATAATTATACGCGTAGTGTCCACTTGGCAATAGTATGGGTTGTGTCCTAATTAATTCATTTTTTTCGTCGGATATTCTTATCGTAATAGGTGTATCTATTATTGGATTGTTACTAACCGTAGCTATTCGTATGTTGATCCTAGTTTCCTGTCCTGAAATTGGAACTTTGGGTACGGTATTGATTTGAATATCATAATCTCCAATTCGCTGTTCTAACGAGTTACTTAATATATCAGCTAAAGCCAACTGGATAGAAGATATCGAACCTATGATAAGTATGACAAATGAAAAAGATATTATGCGTTCCAAATTTTATTTCAGCGTACTTCCTATTGGGTGCTTATTTCAGCCTTCCAGTACAATCCGGTATCCATTGTTAAGATTTCGTGATGTATTTTATAGAAGTGAAGATAATAAACGCACATACTAACTATTGATTTTCAAATGACTGGCATGTTTTTTTTGCTAAAAAATGAACATTTCCACTATCTGAAACATAAATATTTCCAGAAGAGTCAATCGCTATATCATGTGGAATCAAGAATTGATCATCCCGACATCCAAGTGATCCCCACTTTGTAACAAAATCGCCTGCACTGTTAAATTTCTGGATACGTACATTTCTTGTGTCTACGACATATACATTCCCTTGCTTATCGGTCACTATCCCATGATCTTCTACAAAGTGACCATTGCCAAATCCGAATCCGCCCCATTTTGTGATAAAGTTACCTTGATTATCAAATTTTGCAACCTGAGAATTGTTTCTACCATCAGTAACATAAACTGAGTCATTTGAGTCTATTGTAATATCATGTAAATGGACAAATAACATGCCAGGCGAATAAGAATTCCATTTGGTCAAAAACTTCCCATCATTGGTAAATTTTTGAACCTCAGGATTGTCCTGATCACTTGTATATACATTATCTTTTGAATCAACTGCAACTCCCCAGGGTTTAATGAATTGACTATCTCCTTTTCCTTTGCTGCCCCACATCGTAATGAACTTTCCATTACTGTCAAATTTCTGAATACGTTGGTCAGCGTAATCAGCAACAAAGACATTGTCTTTTGAATCTACAGCTATGCTCTCAGGTTGCAGGAATTGTCCTGGACCTGTTCCTCGCCCACCCCACATCGTAATGAACTTTCCATTACTGTCAAATTTCTGGACATTACATTTTTCTGCATCACTTACGTAAACGTTTCCTTTGGAATCAACTGCAATTCCATGGGCGTGTAGGAATTGTCCTGGACCAGTTCCTTTAGTACCCCAAGCAGTAATCAGTGTACCATTACTATCAAATTTCTTAACATAATGAAACCCCGGAAGATCGTTTGTAACAGGCCCTAATCCGTCTGATTTGTTTTGCAACTGGACATTACTAACATATTGAGATTGATCCGTGTTATCTTTACAATTAAGACTTTTGGCATCTTCCGAACCTTGAGAATAAACTGAATGAAAATTCAAAATAGATAAGCTTGATAATATCAGAGTTAGCGATAGGAGAACGGCAAAGAGCTTTAAATCAATGTTCAAGGCTTTTAATTTTGGAATCTTCATAAGACACTTATCACCGGTCTGCCCTCCAATAATTGACATCGGTAAAAGGTCCTTTATCACCAAATATAAATTTAAAACTAAAGAAAACGGGAAGTCAAGAGCAGTGTAAAATAATTATCACGAAGTTTTATCCATTGAATCAATCATGGTTTTAGTTTTTCTATTGAACTAATAGATTCACTTTGCGTACGGTCTTTTCTTACTTTAACTTTGTCCAACTTTATACCCAGAAATGCACCTTAATATAAAAGAGATGTGACATAACAAGATATTCTATTAATTGATCAGCCCGTGCTGTTACCCATTGACATATTTCCCATAGCTCCTGCTTCTTCTGCACCTGGCATGATTTCATCAACACCTATCACAATTGTGGCAGTTGGAGCAAATTTTACTTCTTTGTTTGTAGGGTTTTGTAGTGCTATGTCGGTTATGGTTCCATTAACTTGTTTCGTAGATTCAACATCTACATGGTATATGCACATAGCCCCTGGTTTAGATAATTCCTTAAGTAGCTCTAGATCGGCAGGCTTAAGATTGGGTGCTTGACCGATAAGCACTTTCAATGACGTTTCTGATTTGCTGTCGCATGGCAGCTTTGCAGCAACATGACCTGCTTTTATCATATATGGTGTGGCATCGTATAGATGAATATAGTCATTCGCTGGAAGTGTCTTACCTTCTAGGAGAACGGTTTGTGAATCTCTTACCACAGTTCCCTCAGAATCCTGGGCAGTCGAATATTGTATAGCACTTGAGAATAATACTGACATTAAAGCTACTGAAACAATTAAAATCGCTGTTGACAGCTGTAATAACTTTCTGATTTTGTTCAATTTAACGAAGAGAATAAAAGCAACATATATAGGCTTTGTAGTACAACTATCGAATCGAGTTATTTTTTCAATGTAAAAAATCTTGTAACATCTTAGTGTAAAATACTGGAACTATTTTGAATCTATGTAGGTCTAGTTTCCTGTGTTTAAATAATATCCTTGGTGAGAACAATGAGGAAAGATGATTATTAATATACATTCTGTTCTCATAGGGCTTTGAAAAGACGAGATTCATTTTCCTATTTGTATCAAATATTTATCATTTGAGTGAGTAACGTTGGTTGCAAAATTTTCTTGTTTTGGATTCACAGGCATAAAGTTTAATCCCAGGACTTTTACGGAGATACCATATTGTCCTGAATCTGGAAACTTATAGGAAGAGAGAACTATTCCATTTGGAGTGTGAACATGTGGTTTAGAGTATCCACTTGACTCTTTAAAAAGTTCTTTACCATCTTTAGATATTAATATGTCCGTATCTGCATGCAAAGCTATTTCCTTTGTATCCTTATAAGATAAAGTAGCCTTGAAAAATTCTGGAATACCAATTTTAAATGCTTGTGGGGCGTATTCAAGTTTAACATTTATCAAATTATCATCAGTGGTAGACTCGACAGCCTTTATCTTTTGATTACTTAATCCGTAAAATGGTTTATTCTCAACAATGAGAGCATTAACATTTTCAAGTTCGTTTTTTGGTAGTAAAATAAAAATGAGTAATAGTATGATAGACCAGAAGAGACAACCTACTCATCCTTTTTTATTTAACTAATGGGTCTCATTTCCTGACGAGGCTTTTGATTCGTTTCCGCCATGATCTCGTCCTTCTCCTCCATGAGCTTCTTCTACAGCCAACTTTAGCTTGAACATACCATTTAGCAAAGGTGTAATTTTATCATCAACTGTTTTGTCAGCTAGATCAAACGGACTCTTGCTATCAATCGTGTCTTTTAGTGTATTCAATGACTTTCCCAATTCAGTTGAATTTGCATTTCCGCTTGGTTTGATTTCATTATACAAGTCGATTGCACGTGATACTGCTGCTTGCGCACTCTGATAGTCGGCATCATCCACTATCTTTGGAGTTTCAGTTTTCACAGTTTCCCCAAGAGAACTATTGTAGTGTTCCAAACTTTCGCCTACCAAATCATTAACTACTTGCGCTTTTACGGTAACGTTATTGAGCTGTTGGTTATCAATTCTAGCGCTAACTACCTCGGACAATATATCGCTAATATTACTAACCTTGTCTTTAACTACTGATTGTGATGGTGATTTAGATTCAAATGTCTTGACAAAATCTGTTAATGTGTTATTAAGCTCAGTAGCAAGTCGAGGGTTTCTTTCCTTGATTTCCTTAGTATTGTTTGCCGTTAGGTGTTCAGTGGTGTGTTCAGCATGTTCCTTCGCTATGGTAGCGTTTGATGGCAGTTCCTTTTCTGCCAATTGTGATTCTATTTTCATCATTTCAACTAAGGTCAAAAAAGTGGCACTTTCACCTCCAGAAAAAGTGTGGCCAAGTATGAAATTGTTTGTGTTTGAGTTAAAGGCAAGTAACAACACAAGTCCTGGTAGTAGAAAATAGTAGTATTTATTCATCCGATCCTTTTATACTACACGATAATAATAATATTGTGGTACATCAATCGAATTAAGTAGTTTAGATTGACAACTATAACGCAGTCATTAATACATTAACTTAATTTTAGAATAACAGCATGTAAAAGAAATACTAATTTTTGACTGTTTTTCTGTTGAATATTATGATTATTCTTATTGAGATTAAATCTTGTTTTTGTGTCTCAAATACAGTACAATGGCGGTTATTACAGCTAATCCTGGCACTAGATAGTAAATTATGAGCTCATCGGTAGGTATTACCTGATTTGGATTGGTAGCTGATATGTCGAAATCAGCCGATATTGGAGTTTGAGAATAAGTGGGATGGCCATTTATCTTGACCAGTAAAGAAATCTGGTAGTCTCCAATTTCTTTGAAAGTGTAAGGAAAAGTAATATCACTTAATTCATAAAATTTAAATGGAAAATTTTGAATGATGGAACCATTCAGCTTGTTTTTTACAATAAGTGATGCAGAGATATTATTTACGTTCTTATTATCCTTGTCAAGGATACTAAAATTTAGTAAAGTTGAGTTGTCACGAGCCAAAGGAAGAGCAGGATATGGCGCAAAAACTATTTGGTAGCCTCCTATATTCTTGGTCGTTCCAAAAAAATGACCGAATATAAACTGTGAGTGGTTGCATTCATTCAAACATACAAAAAGGAGCACGATCAAAACAATAACATATTTACGATACACTATTTTTTGTACAGACATCAAGACAGTATATCAAATTTAATGATTACCCTGTTTTTAATTCATTACTATTTACTATTCCCTGAAAATTACCTAACCCGAGTATAGGATATAGAAAAATCTTGATTAAAGACATTTTTGGCGCTATTGACAATTATCCCACAAAGTAGTCTAAGCTAGTCATACCATAACGTGGTTCTTATTACCGCTAAGTAGGTGCTATTGTCGTGCTAGGAACCCTCTAGCATTCCCTTCTTTACACGTAGTATATTAAATAAATATGCCGCCATTACAATGCCAGCAATAGCGATTCCGAGAGTAATTATCAATAGCAAATACGAACTGTTCAAATTTTTTTGTAAACCATTAATGGATTCTTGAATATTAGTCAATTCTTTCTGGGATGAATTCAAATCATCTCTACTGGTTTGAACATCGTTAGATAATTTGCTCATAGCGTTCTGAATCTGTCCATTGTTATTTGTGTTACTAGTATCGACTGAACTGTCCGGAAAGGAAAAGATTCCTTTTGAATCAACATCTTCAATCTTAAATTCACTGTCAACTTTTTGTCCCTTTATATCACCTTGAACTAATATGCTAATTGGTCCAACTCTAGTTGGAATTATCTTCGCATCATATTCACCATCCGTAATTGGCGATGGTTGAAAATCTAATTTTTTTGTCATCGTTCCAAATTTGACAGAGGATGAAACATTCGAAAGAGCATTCAGAATGGGTGTTTGATTACCACTAACTCCTTTACTTGCCTGTAGAGTTATGCTATTTAGATCAGAAACAAGCGGGGGTTCATTTAACCATCCGATTTCAACAGTGGTATTTCCAAAAGTCTTACTGGTATGTGCAAAGGAAACATCAAGATGACCTATAAAGACTATGAATGAGAGCAAAAAAAAGCCAACAAGAAGAATAATTGTAGTCTTTTCCATATCTCTTTAATTAAATCCTCTTACATGTTATATCCTTTATCCTCTTAATTCGATTCGTGTACTAGAAAAAAAGGAATAATAAAATAATCAAATCAATATAATTTCCTAGAGGTAAATTGACTTTTAATTTTGGTTTTGGTTCTATTTTTTCATTATCTAATAAGAATTTGCATTTAATCTTGATAACATGTTTCGTGAGCCTCGTGGGCTTTGGTGCTATCCACACGTCTTTTGGACATGCATTTGTACTGAGTAGCAATCCCTCATCATCACAATCCCTAGCCCAGTCTCCACAACAGGTAAATGTATTCTTTAGCGAACCCGTTGATTTACGTTTCAGTCACCTGAAAGTACTGGACTCTAATGGGAAGGAAGTAGACAAAGGCGATGTCCATCATTTGCAAAATGATGAATCTACATTAACAGTTTCGGTACCATCATTGAAAGATGGGACCTACACGGTGTCCACCAACGTTTTATCTCAAACCGATGGTCATGTAACAGATAATGCATTTGTATTTGGTATTGGGGAGGCGGTGGTGGTACCTAAAAATTTACCAGCTACCACTACAAAATCAACGCTTTATCTACCAGAGGCAATAGCAAGATTTCCTACGCTTCTGGCACAGGTAATGATAGTAGGAGCAGCATTTGGAACCCTTTGGATTTGGAAACCACTCTCGAAAATCAGCTCGCTTACTGAATCCATTTCTCAAATTAGAAATAGAGTAAGCAAAAGACTTGCTATTTACTATGTAGTAGCTTCAATAATATTGGTATCTTCAAATTTTGCTATACTCTTTTTTCAAGCAATCTCGATTAACGGAACCTTAACTGATGTACTTGGAACCAGATTTGGGACTGTATTACTTGAACGTTCAGTAATTTCATTTATTCTTCTTGGTCTATCACTATATGAATTAAGACAATTTAGAAAGAACAAATCATATTCATTTTCTACAATGGAGAACGCAGGCTTTTTAATAATAGGAATAATTTTACTAGTTACAACCAGCTTGATTGGACACGGTGCATCAAGTAAACAACTAGGGCCAATAATAATTGATTTCATACATAATTTGGTTGCATCCCTCTGGATAGGCGGCACTTTTTATCTTGCATTTGTCCTAATTCCAAAATTACAAGAATCAACAATGAATTGGTATTACAAATTGGGAACCATTTCAGTGTGGATTCCACGACATTCTGCATTAGTAGTAACATTATTGGGCATAATATTTATTACGGGTCCGTTCTTATTGTACATACTTGAAGATAATTTAAATTTAGTTATTGGTTCCTTATATGGTACCGTTTTAATTGCAAAGCTCACTATCGCAGGTTTGATGGTTATTTTAGGGGGATATAGCAGTATATTTATTCAGAAGCAGGTCGTTAAATCATTAAAGGTAGGGCAAGTTATCGGAAACAAATCTAACAATCCCAATTTCTCAAAACAATCAGAAAGTGAAAGGAATGCAAAATCAATAGTTATTAAATTTAGAAAGGCACTAGTGATTGAATCCATACTTGGAATTGCACTGCTTTTAAGCGTAGGTCTATTGGTAAATACTGGCGTTCCTAAAAGTGAAGTACAGAATCAAGCTCAAGCAACTAGTGTAGTAGCAACTCAAAGTGTACCATTTGAGACAACAAGATTTCTGGATAATGGTACCGAAGTTGACTTATCAATATCCCCCTTTGAGGTTGGCAATAACAATTTCAAGGTGTCGTTTTTGGATATGAATGGGGAACCTATTGATTTACAATCCGCCCAAATAAAATACAGCCAAATTGAAGAATCTATTGGTCCAATTACTGTGGCCCTAGAAAAGCAATCACGAGGAGTATACTCTGTTAATGCTACATTTGGTATACCAGGAACGTGGGACTTGGAGGTACAAGGTATCCCCGCAAAACAAAATATGTCAGGAATTGTCGCTTCATTTGATAACTTGATTGTAAAACCAAATTTTGATCAGCTAAAATTTAATGTAACAGAATACCCTATATCCAATACTACTAAAATACAGCCCTTATATCCAATTTATGACAAGAGTAGAAATTACATATGGTTTGGTGACACGATTATTGGAAGTGGCCGCATTTTTGCATTTGATATTAACAACCGAAATTATATTGAACACAAGATTAATGGCACAAATATCGTAACTTTGATGACTATAGATTCAAAGAATAATTTGTGGTATGTAGATCCTCTGACAAAATCTATAGGAAGTTTTGATCCTACTGACAATGCTAGTAAATTGTATCCCATTCCAAACTATGTTACTCCATCAGGTATTGCAATAGATGCAAATGACACCATTTGGATAACCTCACCAAGATCAGGTGAAGTTATGCGCTTTGACCCTGCTGTAGGTAACATTACTTTAAAATTAAATCTCA
Organism: Nitrososphaerota archaeon; assembly: GCA_005877345.1. GTDB lineage: Archaea > Thermoproteota > Nitrososphaeria > Nitrososphaerales > Nitrososphaeraceae > TA-21. The sequence continues at coordinate 688 of VBPR01000031.1, read as the reverse complement.
AAGACAAAAATATACATCCCTTTGCAATTGCTTCAGATCCTGTTAGCAATTTAATGTGGGTGACTGATGAAGGTGGGAAATTAGCAAAAATCGATCCTAGTACTAACTATTCTACAACAGAGTATACCCACATGGGTAATAAATCATTATTAAGTCCTACTGCATTGTTAATTGATAAAAACAGTGGTGAAGTTTATATTTCACAGCATGATGGTCACAGAATAACTGTTTTTGATCCATTGACTAAAATATTTACTGACTTACCGATAATTAATAAGGCAGGACTACCGTTTGGAATGGCTTTTGATAAATATGGCAATTTATGGGTAGCTGAACATACAATAAATAAGAATGCAGTAATCGATACTCAAAAATCCAAGATCACGGAAGTTCCAGTTAAAACGCCTTCACCTTTTATACAATGGATTACTTCTGATTCAAATGGAAACATATGGTTTGCCGAACAGCGAGGTAACTCAATCGGAGTAATAGAACCTAGCGCAGGTTCAATGGTTAAGCAGCAAGTTCAAGAACCAACTAAGAATTCTACATCAAACACGCCGTCGATTGTTAAATTGGATATTAATTACCGGAATTTTGTCGCCCCAGCTATTCTAGTGGGGATTATAATTAGTGCTTTTATGTATGCTAGAAGCATGGTGGACCTTAAAACAAATATTTCGATTGT
>VBPR01000252.1 GCA_005877345.1 Nitrososphaerota archaeon | reverse complement strand
CCTGTCTAATGTTGATTGTCTAGAAGCTTCAAAAAAGAAATTTCTACCGTTTTCTAGTACGGCTTTTTCCTTCTCAGACAAGACTGTGCCGAGCATTTCTTTGAATTCAATGGCGTTTACCACAGCTCAAGCTCCATAATGGTTATTAAAATAGCCTCTTACAACAGCTGTTTCATTAGATAATTGTCTGACCTTGTCGACCCAGAGTTTTAATTCCTCCCTTGAGTAAAGATAATTGTATCTAGGTTTTACCTGTCTTCCATGCCATCTGATAAAACAGTGGTTCGCAGTTACAATGGCTTGAGATAGAAATTGCAGATTGTCCTGTTCAGGAGAATCGCTCATTACAGCTGCTATGTTGTAATGTTTTAGCATCTCCCATGGCCCTTCAGTATTCCATGATGGATTTCTAAATTCGATAGCGTAGTCATATCCGCTAGGAAGTCTGTCAAGGAATTCTTCTGTATTCTGAAATTCTTTAACAGTGAAACTTGGCGGCAACTGAATAAGTACTGCTCCCAACTTATTAGTAGACTTTAGAGGTGATATCTTATCAAGGAACTCATCCAAAAGTGCCATTGCTCCTTTAGTTACGTCAAGTCGCTTATCATGAGTTACAGTTTCAGGAACCTTAATCGAGAATTGAAAATTGTCTGGAGTTGCTCTAGTCATTGCTGTGAATGTGCTCTTGGTCATGTACATGTAGAATTTTTCATAGAATGTAGCGTCCATTTCAGCTGTATTGAAAAATTGAGAGTAGTACTGCAGCTTTTTGGTTTTTGCATCAGGATAAAACACCTTGAGCCAGCCTCCACTCTCGAAAGAATCAGCATAGCTCCAACCAGAACAGCCTATGAGCATCGGCAATACAAATTATTGTGCAATAAATACAATTATAGGTTCTTGATTATTTTGGATTTTTCAACTTTTTCTATTCACCATATTATTGTGAAACCCACCTAAAAGCACTGATATCGGAACGGGCCGGAGGGATATGACTGAATATTCAATCGGAACTTTATTAGAATTTATAATGCTAGAATTCGATTAGCCGTTATAAGAGAAGCTGTAACCGTTAATTAACGATTTACATTCAGACATTAGATTTATCTATTTTGTATTCGTAATAAAAGAATAGTGAATAAAGCATGGAACGCTCAAGTTTGCACCTTTTATTGGTTACTCATACACGAGTGAGAATAATCATGGAAAATTTTGTCTTGCATTCATCACTAATGTTTATTTCTTGTTGCACTTTGGCAGCAGTTTTAGGATTAATTTCTTCTTACATGTCTGTCAACTCATCGTATGCTCAAATTGAGGTTACTACTGGTGGGAATATTTCATCGCCAATATTTAATAGAACGGTAAGCGAAGATGCTGAGCCAAGACCTGATATATTGTATTCTGCGTTACATTCCGACACGATAGTGGGTGAAGTGCTTAATAACTTTACGTATCCTATTGAATTAGTCCACATAACCGCCAGTGTATATGACAAGAATGGTGTAATTGTAACAACTGGAGAGTATAACGCTAACGATTATCAGATAAAGCCAGGAATGAGGTCTGGATTCCACATATTCTTAGATGAAAAGCTACCAAGTAATAGTAAATATACCTTAACAACCAGTTTTGAGAAATCTGAAGATGATAAGCCTGCGGCTCTGCTACTCAGTGTGGACACTAATTCTAAAGGTCCAGGGAGTTATAAAGTTCTAGGCGAAGTGATAAATCAAGGTCCAGATGATGCAAATTCGGTAAAGGTATCGGGTATATTTTATGACAAGGACCACAAAGTTGTAGACGTCGATTATACATATACAAATCCGGATATAATTAGTCCTAATAAAAAAGCACCATTCGAATTGTCGTTCTACACAGATAATCCAGAGAAAATAAAGTCAGTAGCTATCAATGCTCAAAGTGACGAGTATTCCTTGATAACAAATGACAACCAAAATAAAACAAAATTAGCTCCATGGTTGTAAAACCGGTGGGCATCTGACTTGTTGCTTTGTTACTAAGCTATAAAATATGAATTTAGAATCATTGTGAATGAAATTTGGGATAAGGTTTATTCTAATGATTCGACATTTTTCGGAGAAGAGCCAAGTAATTTCTCCCAAATGTGCTATAAAGATTTTAAAAAGCACCACGTTAATAAATTATTAGAATTAGGGTGTGGGCAAGGCAGAGATACATTATTTTTTGCATCTCTTGACTTAGATGTTTACGCTATTGATTCTTCAAAAGTAGCTATAGAAAGTCTAAAGCAAAAAATAGGGGAACAAAATATTACAATAAAATTAAGGCAGTTTGATGCGAGTCAAGGTATTCCATTTGATAAGAAATATTTTGACGCAGTTTATTCGCATATGTTTTATAATATGCGTTTCACAGATGTGGAACTTAGTTTTCTATTCAAAGAATCTAGTAGAGTATTAAAAAATGATGGCTTGCTATATTTTTCCGTGCGAAGTGATAATGATGTTTTGTATAATAAAGGCAAGAAAATAGATAACAATATTTATGAAATAAATGGATTTCAAATTAGATTTTTTACCAAGGAACAAATCGAGTCATTTTTAGTAAATCATTTTGAAATCAAAGACATTGAGGAATGTTATGAAGTGCCAGTAAGTCTTTATCTCGTTTTCTGTTATAAAAAATAATAATTAACAAAAAGGCTATAATGAAAATGGATACTAGTAAACGGGATTGAATTGACAAGTCTGGAGGCATCGGGATTGGGACACAGCTGTATACGGGTTCTGTTCCATACAAGTTTAAAATAATAGCGATTATAACAAATTGGTTCATGTCAAAAAATCCGGCTCCTGAAACCTTTCTGAATTCATTTGCAGATGAACTCAATAATGGGAACCTTAGTTACCTACTCTCCTTATATGAAACAGATGCATGTTATGTATCTCAGTCAGGAGAAATTGTCAAGGGTCAAGAAAACATACGTCAAATTCTACAAAGATTCATTGATATGAAAGGCAAATTAGAAACAAGTGTTAAAAACGTATTTAACACACGTGATATCGCTCTAGCAATTTCAGAGTGGTCATTCAGTGGGATAGGACCCGATGGTAAAGCCGTTTCTCTTAGAGGAAAATCTGCAGACGTTCTACGGCAACAGTCAGATGGGACTTGGCGTATCGTCATAGATAACCCTTGGGGAGTAGACATAAGCAGATAAGCGTGCAAGATATGAACTTTACCCGATCCCTTAAATTACTTAAAACTATTGGTCAGAGTTTAGGCATGACCAACAGCAACATTCCGAATGTGTGCAATTAAGGCAGTGATATGCAGAAATACTTGTTTGACATTCATCCGGCGTGCAGTTGCAAATTGAGCATTTCATATTGCTATTATAATGAATGTTCGAACATCTATTAAAAAACTTGGGTTGAATCAAAACCTTTACTTTACATTATTACTAGAGTAACTGTATGTTTGGTGATGCTATGATCAATATGACTGCAGGCATGATCTTGGGAATGGCTGTCTGTCCTATAATGATGAAAGCGATAAGGAACGTCAGGCAAAACATGAGAGTGAATAGGATTTTAAGAGAAATTTCTGACACCCAAAAAACATCATGACGCATCTTTATCCAATGAGGCTCGATAGACTAGTCGATCTTTAACGATTAAATTAATTTTATAACCATTAAAGGATTTAGATTTATAGTTCTTCCTTTGTCTTTTCTATGATGACAAAATCTTATTTCCAAGCCGCGAAATTTAAATCGGTGATAGTAACATCGTCAATTTTAGGTGTAATTATTGCTGCGTCACTTTTGCTAACAATGAACCTAGAAATGGCACAAGGTGAACAAGCCGCACCAGGTTCTGTCTTTAAGTTGGCTAGGGCGAGTATTCCAATAGATATTCCACTGGCTAAAGGGTATGAAAATGGAAATGAAATATTCTTTATTGCAACAGACGCTTCTGATGAGAAAATAGCCCAACAAGCAACAAACCTACTAGGGTTTAAGGTCAACTTTTCTCCATTGCTATCACAGACACCTGAATCAGCTCTTAGTCAGGCTTTTGCGTTCACCAATGGAGTTCCGGGCAAAGGACCATTCGGATTTCAAATACCGGTATTAAGTGCAAAACCGGGTGATCCCGGATACAGTCCTCTCCTCCAGGTAAATACAGTAACATGGAAGAACGGCTCTTCAGTGAAGGAGTTGAAATCTGTCCAAGAGATAATAGGTGCAGAGAAGAATGGTAGCTTGACTGTAAACAAAACTGGGATCGTAGTAAATCATCCGGCTATTAAATGGCAAGGTGGAGAAATGAAAATTAGAGCTGACAAAAATATTACGGATGATTCTACATATGGTCCCGCACAAGTTCTGAAGATAGATACCAATAAGATGCTAGTTACTATGGTTGCCCATCGCGGATTTGGTCCTGATGGCAGGACAATATACTACATAGTCGCTGATGCAACACCTGAAATGCCAGCAACTATGATGGGTATAACTTCGGTGCCATTTGATGAAAAATTAGTTGGAACTCCTGTGGCAGTAGATTTATTTCAATTCAAAAATGGCATAAACGGCACGGGTCCTATGGGATTTCAGGCTGGAATTGGTGCAGCAAATCCGACTGACAAAAACTATAGTCCAATGTGGAAAATATCTTTCAATGAGTGGAAAGATCCCTCAAAAGCAACAATTCTTGAAAATCTTGATGATGTAGTAGCCATGCAAAAAAGTGGTATGATTACAATTACACCAGC
>VBPR01000251.1 GCA_005877345.1 Nitrososphaerota archaeon | reverse complement strand
TGGCAAATATGAAGACACTTCAAATTGCTACTTTTGGTTCTGATGGTCAGGATGGGATAGCTTTGGGTATAAGGAGCTTTTCTGTTCATAAACTTGCTTTAATCTGTTTTAATTCTGACAAGAATAGAGCTGAGGATTTTGCAAAAAAAATAAAATCTGTTCTTGGTGTTCCTATCACAATCACAATTGTCACAAAAGAAAATGTTGTAAGAGATACTATGGAAAGTGTTAACGAAATTCTAAATCTTCACGCTAAAGAATTTGAACAAGTTCTGTTAAATGTAAGCTCTGGTGACAAACTCATTGGATGTGCTGCACTTTCTGCTGCATTCATAAATGGAATACAGGCATTCGGGATGGATGATACACATACTGTCCCACTTTTGATGCCCGTCTTAAAGCTAAGTTATAATGAAATAATTTCGGAAGCTAAGATAAAAATTCTAAAGTCAATAAATACTGCAGGAGGAGTAATACAAAGTTTAGAACAATTAGAACAAATCTCTGGCTATGGTAAACCTCTCTTAAGTTATCATGTTCAAGGAGCAAAGGATTCAAAGGGACTGGCAGACCTCGGTTTAGTTGAAGTGGAGAAAGGTGATAGAGGAAAAATATCTGCTAGACTGACAACTTTAGGCAAGTTACTTGTAAGTAGCAATACGCTTACTAGAACATCATAATATGATAAGAGATGAAAATGAACTCAAGTTCTTCAGCTAAAAGGAATGCATTGAAAAGAGGATTGAT
>VBPR01000250.1 GCA_005877345.1 Nitrososphaerota archaeon | reverse complement strand
ATCTTTTGGTAGTAATAATTACAACACCCAATCTTCCATACTTAGCAGCTTTAACCGCAGCAATTAAAGTAAATGGAATAATAGTATTGGGTTTGGCAATCGCAATCGGAGTCCAAATCTATATGTCAAATTATGGGAAAAGCTTGGGGTGTAACATCGTCAATAAAAGAGAAGGTATCGTAGGAAGTTCCAGTAGCATTACACTGAGTTCATTT
>VBPR01000249.1 GCA_005877345.1 Nitrososphaerota archaeon | reverse complement strand
TTGAGCGAGCTTACAAAAACTAATGCGGGACAGATACTCGGGGCTTTCAAGAAAGCAGGAGTATGGGGCACGGCTTTTTGGAAGTGGGATTATAGGGATGCAGATACAACCAGTTTTAACTTGGTTGATGCCAAATTAAAACCCACGAAGTACTTGGGTATCTTAAAAGACGCAGTGAAAACGATTTATGGTTCTTCCAGTTTAGCACAAAATAGTAATGAACCCACCCTCTCTTCGACAAATGCACCGCAGGTTGGTCTTGATGCGGCCTCTTCCAATACTAATACGGGAACGGGTGGTACATCAACTTCAGATGTTAAATCAACTTCAAATGGTACATCAACTTCAGATGTTAAAGAAAACAATATGATTAATGAACTTGTGAATACAGGAAAGTTCACAGAAGGTGAAGCCAAAGACGTCGTATCAAAAACGATGCAGAATGGAGCCGATGGTACATCAACTTACTCAGTCATCTAGCAGTCAAGATAACAATGCAAATACTCAGTCATCTAGCAGTCAAGATAACAATGCAAATACTCAGTCATCTAGCAGTCAAGATAACAATGCAAATACTCAGTCATCTAGCAGTCAAGATAACAATGCAAATACTCAGTCATCTAGCAGTCAAGATAACAATGCAAATACTCAGTCATCTAGTAGTCAAGATAATAACAATAATCAGCCCTCTAATGCTAACACAAACAATCCTGAAAACTATGACGATCTCAACGATCTAGTACATGATATAAAAAATCGCGTCGTAAATGATAAAGACATATCTTTGAATGCTTTCCAAGATTCAGGCGCTTATAAAGGGGCAGATGCAAATACGCAAGATTGTATAGACCTAGCAGGAAAAATAGGAGATAATCTTACTGATCGGGAAATAGTGCACTGTTCTGAAGATCCAAACTTTTTCCAAAACCAAATATCTAATACGGACAACAATAACAACAATATCAATAACAACGCTGGTGATACCAGTAACTAATATCTTCAGTACTTTTTTTATTCATTTATAGAATCTCAGTGCTGGAATTGACAATGACTTGAAGTTTGCAAGAAAGTGGTTATAATAATTGGTATTTTTTTTATAATTTTTGAATTCTAAAATTTAGTGTTTAATGGAAAAGAATTTAGAGAAATATCGCTTTTTACAAAGCAGTAAAAACATCAATCAAATGAAAGGAATTGCAATTTATCCTGCTCAGGAAAATCTGTCATGGCTATATTTTAGTCCTTTAACATATCCCACGAGCGTTCAGTATTCAGCATGTGTTCGTATCTGCTTGGTCCCACATAGTAGGTGGGTTCAATAACGGTTACCATAAGAACATCATAAATCTGATTCGATAATAAAATGCATTATATAGTTCTCTTGCAATTTAGTACTGTTATCAAATTAAGTGATTGAGCCGGAAGGGATGCGTGCCGATATTGGTACTAAATTTAGATTTTTACTATAGTAACTAATTATCAGTCATTAGGTTATTCTACCGAAAATAGTTGACACGATTTAGCTTTTTCTAAATGAAATAAAACGCAGGAGTGTTCGATTTGCATATGTACTCTTAAAGATATCAAGAATGAATTGACGTGCTTTTATTTTCCCCTTTTAAAAGGTACGAGAGAAATTTATAAATGTCGTAATTGGTTTGAATCGAAAAGAACAATAATAAACATGAGAACGAGGTTCGTTTATAATTCTGGCGAAAGGAATAATGTTGAAGAGTAAATACGCGAAATAGTGCAACGACTTGGATATCCTGAACATGCTGATACAGCCTTGAAGATGTACTACTATGTATTAAAAAACGATTCATTCCGAGGCCTAGCCCCAAGCATGATGGCGATGACTCTTGTTAACTTGGCTGCAAAAGAGAACGGTCATAATATACCTTGTAGTTCGTGGGACGGGCTTTGTTCTTACAACACATTGCTCAAGCATTCAAAAGAGATTAAGAGTGTGCTAGAAAACGCAGAGGAGTTTCCTCATCTTAAGAACCACAAGAAAGGAAGAAAATGACTTACCTCACATAGATGATATTTCTTCAGTTCGCTTTTTATTCCACCAAGTGTCATTCTATAATACACGTTGGTAAGCGACAATTTAATCCTGCAACTATTTCCTTTCAACAGTTGTCGTAGTAGGATTCACAAGCTCTACTGTGTTGGCTTGCCTTTAACCTTGATTTGTCCTCTTATCTCTCCGTCTGGATGATCACTCGTCTTAATGTTAACATATGTCTCATTAGTCCCCATCGCGGATTGCAGAGCAGATAGAGCTTTTCCTTTCATAGAACCTTCAAAGTCAGAAGCAGTAAAGTTTCCTTTAATTGTGACCGCTCCCGATGTTTTAGTCTTCTCACCTGTTTTTAACAAATCAACTATTGGATCACCATTTTCTCCGCTTTTTCCTGTGTGTATCTGAGCACCTGAAACATCTGTTATTCCAGTTATATTGATCTTAGATGTTATTGTATCATCCTTTACTTTGAATGTGGCCACACCTTCTGCTGTTGAATTTACGGGTGGGACTTCATTATTTGCATCAAGTTTTGCCCTAAATTTGCTTTGCGCATAGGTAAAATTCGAGTATGCAGTTGAAACGAGTAGCAACGATAACAATGCGCTGACTAATATGACTAAATGTAGTGTTTTGTTGTATTGCATGAAGGAACTGAATAATTAATCGGATATAAAGGTTAATTGACAGTTAGTCAAGCGTACCAATCGCTTTATATAAAATCAAAATAATTTAGAAATAGGTGAAATCAATCCCTCGATTTCATCGGACGAACAAGAAACAACCACCAATAGCAAAATTACTCCTCTTAGGAGTAATACTTGCTTTTGGAACAGTTTTAGTGAGAACGTACTACATTCCTGTGCATGTTTTATAAGGAAACAGCACTTTTGAAAAATATAATAAACTCGAGGAGTGGACGATATAAGAAATGGTAAAGTGAATTTTAAAAAATTCAGAGAAAGTGATTGAATACTATTGATGGTAATGAAAGATTCAGACATTTCTAATGAAGGGATAAAAATACACAAGCTTGTATAGACTTTGCGGGAAAAATAGGAATAGTCTTGGGCAAATTATGCATTGCGTAGAGGATTGTAACTGCTTTAAGAACAAGTATCTGAATACTTACAACCCTGATGGTAATTTTACTCATTCCAATATGGAAAACAATCCTTCTGAGACGTAGCCTTCTAATACAGACTGAAACACATGACATACTGGGAAGCGAGGGGCCTATGCTTATTTAGAATTCAAATTTAAGTGAATCTGGCATACCACGAAACTGTCAATGACTTCTCTAGGTTATGAACCCACAGTTTTAATTAATCATTTAGATAGTCGTACGATAAGTTTTAACATGATTTTTGTGTTAAAAAGCGTAGATCCTGGCCTTCTTCACTGGACAGGCCTCGATCTCCGATGGACGGTTCTAGCAAGGCTGACCGTCCTTTGTAACAATTAAATTTACCAAATTAACGTAACTCTGCAAGTTGACGGACTTTACCAGCCTTCTTGCGACAGGGACTACTGCCTTCGTCGCTTCTAACATTGATGATACTTTTGTCCTAATATTGTTATTTTCAACTCCTGGTC
>VBPR01000030.1 GCA_005877345.1 Nitrososphaerota archaeon | reverse complement strand
CTTCAGCGGTCTGTGTAAATGGTTCAACAAATAATTTTGCTTTCATAGTGGGATGTCCAAAACCACAGTACTCTCTACACTGAATACGATACTCACCAGGTGTGTCAAATAGATTCCATGCCACATTGACTCTACCAGGAACGGCGTCCATTAAAATAGTATAATCAGGTACATTGAAATCATGAATAACGTCCTTTGAGACAATCTCAAACTTGTAGGGAACATTTTGCTTTAAGTGAAGCTGACCGATCTCCTTCTTACCATCCTGATGTTCAAAGGTCCAGAACCATTGTTGACCTATGACCTTGATTGTTTCTGTTTCCGGTGGAATATGCTCGACTTGTCTTTCAACATTCCAAGATTCAGCCCCTACCCATGTAAGTAGTGATATGACAACACCAACGTATACCCATTCAACTGTTGCGTGACCCATATTATACGCCCTCTATTTCTTTTATCCTATTTTGCTTATGGGATTCTCTAAATCGCCAACATACATATACTATAGCACCTTGAACCACAGCTCCAACCACAAAGGCCGCAACCATAAGCCTGTAAAATAATGCCCAAATTTCTACTCTTCTGATAACGAATTCTTGAGGTTCTTGTGCAAAAACATTGTCAAAAGAAGAAAGAACTACCAGAACAAGAGGTGAAAACAACAAAAGAAGTAACCATATATTTGATCTTGGTGACATCAAATTTCCTTGTCCGAGGTCACTACTCACCTACATCTAATTTAAGGTTTTTGCAAGGACCGTATGTTCTATTCATTCACCAATATATCTGTGAAATCCCATTACATTAACACCCGAAAGTGAAAGAGTATTATTTTCATGTTTCAGAATGGTCATTGAAGCATTACGTATATGCCATCCATACAGACTTTCTGGGGGAAGACCCAACATGATGGATACTGCTGCTTTAATAGGATCTAAATGAGTTACAAATAACAAATTTTTATCTGGGTAATTTTTCATAGATTCATCAAGTAAATTCTGGATTCTTTTTTTAACTGCGGAGAAGCTCTCGATACCATAGCTATCAAGAATCGGGTCATCTCCACTGTAGAATTTCAAAAAGAGGTTTCCATGTTTTTCGATAACATCATCATAATTCATACCAACCAGATCTCCCAATTCAATTTCGTATAATCTTTCATCAGTCTGGTATCCTAATTGATTTATCTCACAAATTATCTTGGCAGTTTCAATCGCCCTCGTTACCGGACTTACACACACTCTATCAATTTTCAGTTTCCTTAGATGGTGGCCAGTGTCTCTGGCCTGCTGTATTCCACATTCTGTGAGATGAGACTCTATGTGCCTTCCTACAAGGAGTCGTCTGACATTATTATCTGCTTCTCCATGGCGTACAAAAACTATAAGCGGCAAAACAACTCAAATTAATATAAATCAAGTCTTAAATTTGTTTTTCGATTAATAAATATTGTATAGAATGTATAACAGTTTTTTATCATTTTACTTCTTTCTTCTTAGTATCAATTAGTCTATTCCTTGAAAATCATAACGAATTTGTTCATCATAAAATATAGATTATAACCTTAATTAGGATGCTCCAACACTTTATGACAGATAATTAATGAAAATTTCAATAATTGGTGGTACTGGTGGAATGGGAGAAGGTTTTGCTCTCAGATGGGTTGTGAATCATGACATTACAATTGGTTCTCGTGATGCACAAAAAGCTATAAACTCAGCAGAGCAGTACATGAATACAGCAACATCGTCTTATGGAAATAATATGAAAGGAACTATCAAAGGTGCTGATTATGTATCTTCATCAAGAGATTCGGATATATTGATACTATCAATCCCCTATGAATCAATAAAATTAACGTGTGACTCGATCTCCAATGGTATAAAAAAAGATTGCATAATAGTTTCTCCAATAGTTCCCATGGAAAGAAATGATTTTGGCTTTACATATATCCCATTTGAAAAAAATATGAAATCGGCAGCTCATCTATTAGCAGAAAATCTTCCAGACAAGAAAATTGTTTCTGCGTTTCATACAATATCTGAAGTGAAATTAAAGAACATCAATGAAAGTCTTGATTCTGATATCTTTGTTTGTGGTGACGATCAGGATTCAATTATAAAAGTAAATCAGTTGATAGGAGAAATAAAAGGTCTTAGGCCACTATATCTTGGATCATTATCCCTTAGTTATCAGGCAGAGGTTCTTACTCCTATGTTGCTGAATGCATCTAAAAAGAACAAAATTAAACACCCTGGAATAAAGCTTACTTGAACCGATTCGAAAAAAGAAATGAGCCCAGTAAGCAAGGCAAAAATTGGATGTATGGCATGGGAGTCCTATTTATTGTAATGGCGACAGTTATTGCGTTAAGGAACCTTTATCTTTATTCTACAGAATTGTCTGTTGGTTTCTATCTTGATAATTATACAAGCAATTTGGTGACAAACGAAAAATTTGTAATAGCAATGTTGATTGGTGGAGGAATATTATTGTATTGGGGTAAATTTAGAAGAAATGTAGATAGGGACAATAATACAAAATGGTAATTGGCCTTATCAATATGATTGAGATGGGGATTAATTTCGATTTTTACTATTAATAAAATTGCTGAGCTTATCCATTGCTTCTTGAAGTACTTGTTCATTTGGAAGGTAAACGATTCTAAAATGACCTTTTCCCAGTTCCCCGAAACCGGAACCATGCACTGTGAGAATACCGGTTTTGTTCAGTAGATCGAGAACAAAATCTTTATCATCTTTCCATCCATTAAGAAGAATTTTTGGAAAAGTGTAGAATGCCCCGTTTGGTAATTTACAAGAGATTCCATCTATTTCATTCAAACGTTTCACTACTAAATCTCTTCTTTTTTTTAATTTACTTACAGTTTTAGCTATGTATGATTGTGGTCCTTGAAGAGCTGCTACTGCAGCTTTTTGTACTGGAAGATTAGCAGCTATACGAACTCTCGCCAGTTTTGGAATATTGCTCCTGATATTTTCTAATTTTTGACAATCGCTATTCATACATATATATCCACAACGCCATCCTGTCATGAGATAAACTTTTGAAAAACCATTAAGTAGTATCACCGCCGCATCTTTTGCCACTTTACCAATTCCAGTAAATTCCTGATCAAATACCAGCTTATCGTATATTTCATCACATATTATATACATATCATGTTCAGCAGCAACATCAATTAACTGTTTAAGGTTCTTGCTGTTAAAAACCTCACCGGTAGGGTTATTGGGATTAATTATGCACAATGCTCTTGCTTTTGATGTAATCTTTGACTTGATATCATCAAGATCAGGAGTTCCATCCTCTGTAAGTCTAAATTCAATAGGCTTGCCTCCGTAAAATTTTACGTACGAGGCATAGGGAGGATAATATGGTCCGGGCATTAGAATTTCGGAATTCGGTTCCACTATTGATGCAGCTACCATATCTAATCCTTCAGAAATACCATTGGTGACAAGAACATCTTCTACAGTTATGGAAAGTCCCTTTAGCGATTCTTTCTTTACTATGGCTTGCCTTAATTCTAAAATGCCTTCTGAGTCAGCGTAATAATTGAAATCATTTGAAACTGCGTCCATCAATGCTTTCTTTATGTGATCCGGAGTCGGAAAATCGTACTTTACCGGATCACCAATATTCAGGTAGATTATTTTTCTTCCAGATTTTTCGTATCGTCTCGCATGTACTGTTATGTCTCTGATGGCATATTCCACATTGGATATTCTGTCAGATACCTTCAATTAATTACAACTACTGAGAAATCTTTGAGATAATAAATTGATTGTTATTAACTGATATAATTTAGCTTATCTGAAATATTAATTATTAATTAGCTCAATTGATATAGAACCTTGGTTCTAATTTTAAAGTTAGAAAAAGAGGGTCCGTAGCGTAGCCAGGATATCGCGGTGGTCTTCGGAACCACAGATCGAGGGATCGAAGCCCTCCGGGCCCATGAATCCGATATAAAGACATCTTTTGATTTTGCCTGAAATTTAATATGACCAATTGCTTAAAATAAGACTTAGAAAAGCTTGTAATCAACAACAAATTTACAGCCTAAGACAAGCATGATTTTATTTAATAGAAAAGGTTGTATCAGCCGAATTAATGCCTGAATTTACTGAGGCCGTATAATTTCCCGAGGGTGCCTGTTTTCCATCAATACCCATTTGATCCCATTCAAGGGATTTTGAATCTCCTGGACTCAGAATTGTTATCACCTGTGATGATAAAATTGGATATAATTCATTGGATGCCAAGTTTCTTATGGTCAGTCCTAACGCAGAATTTGGAAATGTTAGTTGTTGGGATCCAATATTTTTTATTGAGATACTAACTTTTTCTCCCGGATTATAAATTTGTTTATCAGTTGTAATGTTTATCATATCTTGAATTGAATTCTTGATTTGTCCATTTAGAGTGGTAGTGTTACCTAAATTGGTTTCATTTTGAGAACCAGTTGAATTATTTACTGTTGAACTGGCTGCTGAGCCTTGTCCATCATCCAATTTTCCTGGATTTGGAACGTTCAGAGTCATATTATGGCTATCTGTCTGATTATTATTCTGCTTATTACATTCAGATTCTAGTGGACATACCTTTCCCCCTTCAGATAATAACTTGTCAGCCTCTTTAGGATCATATGCAAATATCATCAAGTTATGGATTAGCTGAGTGGGTAGAACAATTAACAACATAAAGGACGCGGAAAGAAAAGGAAGAACTTTTACTATATCTCTGGCATTTCTATTTCTATGTTGAACCATGATAAAATATAGTAAGCATCATTTTTAATTGTTGCTTACTTTATTGATTTTTGTTGCATTTTTATATATTGTTTATCTGGTTTAATTATACTATCAAAGTCTTTATAACAAATGAAGTGTATTATGTTTCATTATGACTCATCATATTGCAAAGATAATTGAAATAATAGGTAGCTCAGACAAAGGATGGGAAGATGCTGCTCAAGTTGCAGTCGATGAAGCAAAAAAGACCTTGCATGGGATACACGGCATAGAAGTTGTCGATATGACTGCGCATGTAGATCCTACTTCAGGAAAAATAACAAAATATCGAACTTGCGTAAAAATATCTTTTGCCGTAGACTAGTTCTCGATCCTATAACTTATGCCAGGAACATACTTAGAAAGAGATACAGCTACAAAGACGGCATAATCAACTTGACAATATCCGTAAATTCTTAAACCACCTTTTCTTTCAATTGTATAAATGGAAAATGAAAATGAAAATGGTGAACCTGTCATGTGCAGTAAATGTAATAAAATATTTGAAAATGAATCTGAATATTTACAGCATTATAATGAAACGCACAAACCCGAAGATACTTGAAAGGGGTTGTTATGCTATGCTCGTCCTACACTAATACCTTGCCTAGATATCTTGATATTTTAATTTTGTATCCATTCTAAATAATTGTAATAGTAAAAAAATTATTCCTTTTTGGATTTTTTACCTTCGTCTAGGTTATCTGTTCCTTTTTCATTGATAGTAAATCTTACTTCACTATATGGATGATATGGAGAATCGATCATTTTTGCTATTCTGTTTTCACCAGATTTTCTCAAATATACTCTGTAAGTTGAGGCATGGCCAATTACATTTCCACCAGTCGGTTTTGTCGGGTCACCAAAGAATGTATCTGGAGCAGATTGCACTTGGTTTGTAACTATTATTGCAACATTGTAAATTTCTGAAATTCTAAGAAGTTTATGCATAATAGAATTGAGTCTTTGTTGTCTATCAGCAAGCGTTCCTCTACCAGAGAATTCTGCCCTATGTAATGAAATTATACTATCGACAACTACTAGTTTCGCTTTGTAATCGTCTATATATTTACCGAGATTTTTAACTATTAATTCTAGATGTGCGCTATTATAGACTTTACATACAGCTACATTTTGCAGTGCACGCACCGGATCTATGCTTCTAGTGCTAGATATTTGCTCCAGTCTTTCAGGTCGAAATGTTCCTTCAGTGTCAATGTAAATAACACCACTGTTTAATCCACCTGATTCTATTGGTTGTCCGGCAGTAATACACATCGTATGGCATATTTGTGACTTGCCCGAACCAAATTCGCCATAAAGTTCAGTAACTGCCTGTGTTTCTATACCTCCCAAGAATAGATCGTCAAGCATACTTGAACCAGTAGAACATCGTAACAAAGATCTTCTTTTCTTAAGCGCAGTTTCAGCAGTGATGAATTCTTTATCAAGAACATCTGATTCTCTTAAAAGTTTTTGAGATGCCATTATGAATGAGGCTGCACTTTCTTTGGATGCATTAATGTCTACTGCTAGATCTTCAACTGCAGCCACGGCCAGATCCATAACCGAAAAAATTCCTGCTTCTCTAAGCTTCCTAGCAGTTGTAGGGCCTATCCCTTCAATGTCTTGAATTTCAAGATTAGTAAGATCATTAATCTGAGATTGTTCTGATATTGTAGTTAATGACTCTTTGGTATTATTCATGACAGTATCTTCTTTTTGTTCCTTTTCTATTTGCTCACGTTTGTCTACGATATCTTCCGCATAATCATCAGAAATACTTTCAGAGTTGTGTGTCTCATCTTCCTGTATATGAGAATCTGAATAAGTTGATTTTTTAGTTCTCATTCTGTACATCATGTAGATCTATTACATTTAAGGCTTGAGACACTGATAGGAGGGTGGGTGGTTGCAGATAATATCAGAGACTGCAGTTTCGATTTGAGTCACTGTAATATTATTAATTGAACTTCAAGCATTCGATAGAATAAAAAATTAATTAGATGGATGTAACTTAGATCTGCATATTACAACTATATGAGGTAATAATCGTAAATGTTGCCAACTGAATTATTAAGAGTACGTGTATCAGGTAAAATGAATCAGATAAGACCCATATTCTATGACTATGAGAAAAATAATGAACTTTCCTTACCATCAAAAGTAATTAAAATGTTTGAAGAAATGGCTAAGAAGAAACTAACCAAGGCAAACGTAGATGAGAATCTCTCAAGAATAGAAGCCAAATATACAGATTATAAACTTGTCAGAGGTATCTGTCAGCTATTAGAACAAAGGTGTGTATATGAGTCGCCAAGTAAGACATTTTCTGACAGTAGGAACAACAATACGATTAATGCCACATATCTTAGAAGGAAAATATTTGAAGAATCTTCTAGAATTGGTTATCCAGTAACGGAAAATGAAAGAAAGCGAATACTTCAGAAAATTGCTTTAGAAAACAACTTGACTATTGATGAACTGGAACTTGCAATGTGGAATGATCTTGACAAAAACAAGTACTTGAAAAATTTTGATACATTGTCTCCATTACAACTAGCTGTGTGGTACAATATTTCTATTCTTCAAGCTCTACTACTAAATTGTGTCAAACTAGAATTCAGTGTTTATGGGGGTTTCAACTGGAAGAAAATACTACGTAAAATAAAGCAACTTGGATTGATGTATTTTCTTTATCATGAATCCAATTCGGATTCAGAATCAATTAATCAAACAAAAAATGAAGATATGGTATTGAATGGCAAAAAGAACAACAGAGTTATATGTACTGTTGACGGTCCGCTTAGCATACTAAGAATGACAGACAGGTACGGTCTGGCAATGGCCAAATTAATTCCGTTAATAATATTTACTGAAATCTGGTCCATTGATGCAGTAATATTAAGAAAATCAATTTCCGGTGTCAAAAAAAGCTATAGATTTCAGCTCTCAAACAAAGATAAGGATCTACCACTATTTGACGCATCAAGTATTCATCTCGAGTCAGAGCTAAACTCAGAAACTAACGTATCATTTAACAAATATAGTGAAGATAACTTTGATAGCAATGTTGAAAAAATATTTATGGATAAATTTCTCAAGTTCTCTACAGGATGGAAACTTACACGGGAGCCGGACCCGCTGATACTTTCCGATGGTAAAGCCTTCATAGCTGACTTTGCGTTTGAAAAATACGGAATTAAAGTCTATTTAGAGATAGTAGGTTTCTGGACAAATGAATACCTAAAAAGAAAATTAGAAAAAATAAAAGACTTGTTGACTGTGAATTCCCGGAGTTCGCCAGGTACTGACTTGCTAATCGCTGCAAATATGGATAATTATATTTCTGAAAATGGAGATAAGATAATGGTAGATTCGATTTTTTCTAAACTTATAGCTAGAAAACATTTAATTTTTTATAAGAAAGATCAAATTCCATTTGGTCCAATTATTAAATATCTTAAGGATATTGATTCTAAGTTCATTAATGATATTTCAATCAATTCACATGATATGATTACCGAAGAACTAGAAACTAAAATTCGAGAAAATGAAAATAAAGTTATTTTTCTTAAAGAAATATCAGATAAGCATAACATTCCGGTTGAGTCGGTCTCCAAGATTATTAGAAATCTTCAATTAATCAATGATAATTCAACTAATGTGAGAGCAAATAGACTAAAGGAATTCCTGCTAGTTGATAATTATATCATATCTAATGATAAAATTAACGAATTGTTACCAGAACTTGATAAGATTAAGAAGTTAGGGGATGCAATTAGGTTCCTAGGTGAAAACAATATTCCTGAAGAATGTATTACGTTGCTTATTCCAAAAATGGGCTTTGAGATTGTCTGGAATGGTATTGATTCCAATAATGCTATAATTCAACGACAGTTGACTAAAGACTGATCGATTGACTTGAACTAAGCGACGCCAGCGATATGTTATCGCAATTTCATATAATTAGAGAAATGGTATATATGTTGAAGATATAACAACTTTAGATATTGGGAACTACTGATAAGGGAAACATTTGGCTTAAAAATATCGAGGGAAATTGGAGGGACTCAACTTGTCCATGTGGCAGTAATTTTCACTTTAATGGAGACATTGATAAGTTATTTTCATGGGAACGGATTCATTTAAGACACATGTCATCAGATCCTGAAAATCACGCAATGCTATCCCATTATCCAACGGACATGGTCATTTTTTATCATTCCACAAGTGGATACATAGTTGAAATCAGGAAACACAAGCCTCATGAGATTAAAGATTTGCAAAATGCCTGCCTATACGGGAAAGTGAAGCTTGCAGGAGTGTAATATTTGAGTTGGGACCGACATTGTTTAATTCGATTTAAGG
Organism: Nitrososphaerota archaeon; assembly: GCA_005877345.1. GTDB lineage: Archaea > Thermoproteota > Nitrososphaeria > Nitrososphaerales > Nitrososphaeraceae > TA-21. Next base: position 20,872 of record VBPR01000030.1, on the reverse strand, counting down.
AGCAATTACTAAAAATACGAGGACCTTTTCCAGACACAATTTAGTATAGTTTACAAAAAAGCAAATAACTGTAATAATGGGATTAAAATCATGAATCTACCGTCGGGTTGGAGGTTTGAATCATCACGGAAAATATACTCGAATAAGTATATCGAACTATATGAGGACATACTGGACATTAATAGCAAAAAAAAGATCTATACTAGAGCGAAAAGAAAAGATTATTCCACTATAGTGCCCTTTGTGTCAGATAACGAAATTCTAGTGATTAAAAGCTACAGACACTTGGTTAATTCATATCAAATTGAAGCTCCTTCTGGATATATCGATGCAGGTGAAACGGCATTTGAAGCTGCGAGCAGAGAATTGAAAGAAGAAACTGGCTACAAGGCAAATAATATTATCAGCTTGGGTTCATATACATTAGATTATACTATGTTTGAACAGACAGGCAATTTATTTGTCGGTTATGATCTAGTTAACGAAAGGAAGCAAGAATTAGGGATGATGGAGATAATAGAGCCTACGATTCTAACAATTGATGAAATTAAACAGTTACTATTTGATGGAAAAATATTAAATGCATCTTCGATTGTTGCTTTTTACAAATCGTTTGATTATCATCTAAATTATAAAAATAAAAAAATGAAATGATATTCTAATTGAGTAATACTAAGTATAATAACGTAGATAATAGTTGCATCAGTATTTTGATCGAAAATAGTAGTTGGTAATAAATTGCAAGACAGCTATGATGTTACAGTTATTGGTGGAGGGATATTAGGTTGTGCTATTGCTTATTTTCTTTCCATCGTGACAGATTCATCAATTATCGTCATTGAACAAGAAAAAAAGGTTGGACTGCATACCAGTAGCAGGAATACTGGAAAAGTTCATGCCCCATTTTACTATAATCCAGATAAAAAGTCATCCACTGCAGTCTATGCATTAAAGGGATTTGACATGATAAAACGATATTGCTCTTTACACGAATTACCATTTAAAGAAGATGGAGTAACTGAGATTGCAATAAATGACAGTGAAATAGACGTTTTGCATAAACATGTTCAATGGGCTTGCAAAAATGGATTGAAAGATGAGGATGTAAAATTTTTAAGTAAAGATGAAATGTTACGAATCGAGCCCAATCTAAAATGTGAATCTGGGATTGTATGTTTCCGAGATGCTTCAACTGATTATGGCCTCATAAATGAAAAACTTATGGAAGACGCAATGATGTTTGGCTGTAAGACCTCGTTTGAAAATAAATTCAGAGCGATTTACCCCAACACAAAAACAGCTGCAAATAGGAAATTGACAGTCATTGGGACTGTTAAAGATATAACTACTGATTATATAATAAATGCAGCAGGGGGCAATTCACTTGATATTGCTCATAGTGTTGGTATTGCAAAAGAATATACTGATCTTCATTTTAGAGGAGAATATTGGATAGCGCCTGAAAAATATAATAATCTTACTAAAAGAAGTATTTATTCAGTGCCACGATACACAGAATACCCTTTTTTGGATCCACATTGGATTATTAGAAATGATGGAAGATGCGAAGTAGGACCAAACGCGGTTCCAGTATTTGGTCCATATTCATATAATTTATATGATAATCTGAAAAACGCTGTTCCCAAAATTTTTGAATCATCTAAAGTAGGAATGTTAAAATTGTTTTTAAATAGACAGTTCCTACGCTTGGTATCAAATGAATTCTCAAGTTCTCTATCTAAAACAAATATGATAAATAGAGTAAGGAGATTTTTGCCCTCTTTAAATCCCTCTGATTTTAAACAAAGAGGTAGAGCTGGCATTAGATCATTGCTAATTGATAAGAACGGAAACTTTGTATCTGAGAGTTTACTTGTAGAAAATGAGTCTTCATTACACATATTGAATTATAATTCCCCGGGTGCTACTGGAGCATTACCAGTTGCAGCAGATATGGTAAGAAAGTTGGTTCATAGAAATATAGTAAATCTCACTTCTAGAAGAATAAATTTTCCATTTATGGATCAATTTGAATAGTAGATTATTACCTCGTAAAAGCTTGTTAAGCCAATCAGAATCTGCATCTTATATTATATTAAGGGAAATTTGAAATTAACTAGAGGGGTTGTCGTCTAGCTTGGTATGATGCCAGCCTCGGGCGCTGGAGGTCGTCGGTTCGAATCCGACCAGCCCCACTGCAATATTTACACGTTAAATAGTCCCACTTGTATAGTATACAAGAGAAAAAAATTGTAAAGCCAAGTGTCACCAAGCCAAGATATAGCTGACGTTACTAGTCCGTATTGTCTATTCAAATATTCAGTAAGGTCCGAGATTACAAGGAAGTATTATGAGAGAAGAATTAGAAGGTTTTTAGACTTCATCGAATTTTCTTCGAAGAACAACGTGTCATCAAATTTACCATGTTCTACAACGTGCCTGTTGGCGAATGAATTCTTGATTTTTGATTCCCAGTCTTTAAAAGATTCTAGTACTGGACCTTTCAGAATGAACTTTGCAGTAGATTCAATAATAATTCCGGAATAAGTTCGTTCTTGATATGTTTTTAAAAGTAAGAACTATCCTAAATTATATCCTTTTTATAATTAAATTGAAAGTTTTAAGGAGTAATATCAGATTTTGTTCTATTAATATCCTTATATCCTCCTCTGAATAGATATAAACATCATCTTGAATCCTAGAATCGTTTGTCCTATCTGCAAAATAAAGATCATCGAACATTCAGAGTTTCAAGACAAAATATGTAAGATGGTAACAATAAAGCAGTTTGCAAACAATTCTCCAGGGTTTGATGTGGCTTTTAGACCTTTCTTTGAAGATGAGTGAAACTCTGATTTTATTGACCGTTATAATGGTTCATCCGAACCTGTAGAAATGGCTTTGGCGTTTTGAACAGCATGAGCTGATGATTTCTTATGAATAGAGTTACTAGTCTTGTATCGGATTTATTATAAGATGTCGTAAATATTGCGGACTTAATTATAAAATCTATTTAAATTATAAAGTTCATAATTATACAATGGACAGTATGAAATGTGAATATTGCAAAAAGCATATACATTCTCTAAACCAAATTCTAGATATGTTTGTATGCGATGAGTGCTATCATAGACTAATTTCTAAAATATACTATCCAAATGCTATAGAAGCTTAATTCACCCATTCAAGAGCTACTCAATAAAATGAAAATAAAGCTATTCTACTTAGAGTGGCATTAATAATAATCAGAACATAAAAGCTAAATACCTTGTAACAGAACCGTATACATGCAAGGTTCGAATCCCACTCCCCATGCTTATGATTGAATCTACAATGTAAATTACTATCCCAAGTACACATTAGCTTCATTTACTAATAATCTTGCATATTGTTCATCTAATTCTTGTGATTGTTTCTCTTCCTCTACTGATTTTATAAAATCTGGTATCTCGTTTTTTCCCGTTGATTTCTCTTGATTGTTTCTCTGTAAGGATTGCTCAATCATCACTTTCAGGATATCTTTCACTCCTTGTTTTATTAGATTATCAATAGATTGTACAGAGTAATCGCATCATTTAAAGGAGATTTCATTCTCGTCTGGAGTTCTTTCAATTCTTGTTATATCGATATCAAATACAGTTTCGATTAATTCCCCATAGGTTCTAGTTGACCCATTTCTTTCTCTACTTTTGGGGGCGTTCTTAGTAAGAATATCATTAATTTGAGTTACTCGTAAAAGTATTTCCTCATTGTTAATTATGACAAAAGAGCATTCATTGACATGACATGATATGACAAAAGCGACTCCAGATATTTTTAATTTTCAGTTAAGGTCACTCAAAAAGTAACTTATGATAAACAGGTAGGCGTTGATAACGGAGCAATAACATCTGGAAGAGTTTCTAGACAAGGTATCTTCTCTTCGTAACAGCAAGGCAGTTAGGAACAGTGCTTATCCAATTGCCTCCAATTTTACCGTTAAAGAATTTAAGAATACAGAAAATTTTCTTAATCATTCTGACCCCTACAACTGAAAATTAATAAACTTACTTCGCATTCAATACAATATTTAATATCCCTTCATACGAATTATTATCATGCCTGGTAACGTTCATCAACAATAGTTTGCCACTATTAGATTTAACTAAACCATCCGTTGAAGGCCCAGTAAAAATCATATCTTGGTCGTCAGGTGTTTGTGGAGGGCCATGACTCCTATAAGGTGTTAACTTATGTATTTGGTCATTCATCGAATCGTTAAAATAGATTTGAGATGTCCATTCTAGGTTATTTTCTGACCCATTAAACGTGCGAACTTTGTCATGTATGTGAATGGCTCTTCCTTGATACCAACCAGGATAGATCGTCGTAAATTTAACAGTTCCATTATTGTCTGTTAGTTGATAACCTCGAAGAAAATTATTTTTACTTGTTCCCATCTCGTTTACTGCCGAATAAACTCCCTGAGAGTTTGCATGCCAAATATCTACCTTAGCTCCTTTGAGCGGAACACATCCCTCATTGTTTATTCCATATACATGAATTGTTAGACTAAGATTGGCTCCCTTTTCAACTGCACGGTTTGAGGTGTCTGATCTAATGTCCGAACGATTAGGCATACCATCGACAAAGTATGGCCCTTCTGTCTGCTGTGGAGTGCCATGTAATTTCGAAGTGGAAGCGGATGACAACATGCAGGTACTATTGGTTGACGCAGCTTTCTGGGATACAGCAAGCCCTTGAAAATCCGGTGGTTCAGCTGGAGGTTGATTTGGTAAGTTTGTATTTTGAGCGAATGTTGATAAGGGGTTGTTTGAAGCATAATGAGATAGGACTACCAAGGAAATAATCAAAGATAATACAAAACCTTTGAACAAACTCATATTTTGCAATGGATTTAACAGCTTATTTGTTATATATCTTATCTCCTTCAATCTATAAGCAAAGCATCTAAAAGAAATTGTATCGACCTGATGAAACGTCAGGGAATTCGGCAAGTGGTCAAAGCATTCTTGAAAATATTGACCTAAACTAATTAGTGGGTCTAAAAATCATGTCAAATTTGGTTCACAAAACCACTGGCCCCAAGCTTCTAGTAGTTCTCTAATTGGGTTCACTTATGATAAAGTTGAATAAAAAAAATGAAGATACAAAAACTGAAAGATATTAGTTTCACTTGCTAGCCAATAGTATAGGCGGAGATGACCTTGACCACTGAGAAGTGACTGCTCAGGGATATACATCCTAATTGCAACGGTGAAGGAATTATCAGGAACCGGAAGCCAATTAGCTTGTCTTAAAGCATCGACAGGCGGTTTGATGCAGGCTATCTAATAAAAACACATTAAAATGAGAATATTGTACCAACGCTACTTTGTAAGTACTTTTCAGGCATGGTCTCAATGATTCTATTTGCCGCTTTCCAACCTGTGCAACGGCAAGGTACTATATAGTCAGGGTCTATTTTTTGTAGCTCATTCAGTGTGGGCTCTATTGCTTCTTCATAAATCCAAGCACAGCATACACCTTGTCTGTTTCTGTTACTTTCTTCGCATAATTTATGGTATTTACAATTCCTGAATGACCGCAGGCTGTCAAAATTACTAATCCCTTATCTTTCACCTTAACCGCTATTGCTTGATCATCTCTAACCAATGGATCTGGAATGAGCCTTGTTTCGTTACCAGATCGATTCTCTACGTACTGAAATGGAAATCCTTTCTCGAAGCTTGTCTTCCTTGGGATCTCACCGGTAACCAATAAGGAAGGAGACTCATCACTGGGGAGAAAGGTAATACCTGTCCTTTTGTGTATTAGTGCTCCTAGTTCTTTTAGATGCTCTTCATCTAAAAATGGCATCTTTGCTCTCTTTCCGTCTTGAAAGACCTCCCAGCGTTTTAAAAAAGCCTCAGGATGAGCAAGTAGATCTATACCAGTACTCTTTCGTCGGGATAATGATATTTTCTTAAGTATATTGGCAAGTCCTAAAAAATGATCAAAATGACCGTGACTTAGGATTACCCCATCAATCCGATCAAAATCTATTCCAAATATGTCCGCATTATGAATTACACCATCTTCACTAGGACCTGCATCAAACAGGAATATACTGTTGTTATTTTTATATTTGATTTTTTTACCCATATTATTTTTTTCCTTCTTTTCTTCACTGTGTACGACAATATCTACAAGTGCGGAGAATCCGTGTTCTGCAATTGGAAGAGGGAGTAAAAACTTTTCATTTGTCGTTAGCTGGGGTCTATTTGCATGAATAGAGTTTGTTAGCAATAGGTCCGTGGAGTTATCCATTAGAATCGTAACAGATACCTTATCTATCTCTTGGAGTGTCATTTAATTCTCCTCTACTTCCGAATTACTATATTTTATCTATTCAATAAGCGAAGCAAAGTACAAGAGAACTGATGTCTTCTACAACGGATAGGCAGTTCATGCAATATCTAGCCTTATGGTCCTTTCCAAGTGCTTTCTGAAAAAACTACCATATGTTCCTTCATATCGAAAGCTAAGATAGCCGTCATTTGCAACAAGTGTTTTCATAGATGCTTGGTCCATTCTACTAGACTCAAAACCTTCAGGGATTTCAATTATTGCTCTATGGGCTTTACCAGTTACAGGATTTCGTATTGGTTCAAGCCATGCTTCAGCAATGATATTTTTAGACTGCTTTCCTCTGATTCTTTGTTTTTTATCTTGACTCGTCCCAGACGCAGTGACACGACTTCTAATATCCTTCGTTTGAAACTTTACACTTGCTTTCTTCGGTTCTTGGATTTCTTCTATAATGCTTGCATACACAGCGAAAGGTCCTCCTCCCGCCCTACCTGTAATAATGTTTGACAACGCCTCAAACTGTCTTTCATCTGCCCTACTGTCTATATAATACGACGCTTTCCCACGCCCTTCATGCAACGGACCAGGCCAAGAAGCTATCAATGCCATATTAAGTCCATCTAGTTTAACTTTAGTTCCATAACTACCAGTTATTATATGGTATCCGGCAATTCCTTCGCAATTACCATAAGTGGGATTTGCATTAAACTGACAGGGACATCCCCAGTCACAATTACACGCATCTAGAAAATATGCATGAACTTTCCAACTTGGTTTTTTTTGTTGTTGTTGTGCTTTATGGTTCAATATATGCTATCGAAGTCATAATATGACATATTTATGGATATTTGTCTTTCCTGTCTAGTCGAATTAAACTTTAGGACAAATTAACTCTTGCCAGCTTTCAATTGATAGCGATATCTACCAGCAGTTATCCAAAATATTGTCTATACTGTGGTAAGAATGCCATTCAACGAGATAACCCAATCTTTGAATAGAATGGATTTTTCGATGGTATACTATCCTAACAAAAGCAAATCTTAATTCCACATTTATAGCAATTATAATGATTTGTCTCCTAAAGCATAAATGACATAATGAATCATATTTTTGATTCAATAAAATTAACTTAATGATCGTAGTCAATTATCCGTAAAACATAATCATTATCTATAACGGTATCCATAATAAGATACATGTAGTCACATGTAGTCTCATAAAAATGGAACACGAACCGAGGCTTCGAATCCGACCAGTCCCTTGCATCAAGTAGTTCTCTTATTCGATTCACACATAGTAATCGTGAAGAAAAATGGAGTCCAGGACCAGGACCGTAATTGAATATTAGAATTATGATTATTTACGCAAATAGAAAATCTAACTTTACTCTGGGATTTCGGGTTCAACTAGTTTTGCTAAATTATTCAATGATTGCTGCCAGCCTACATAGCACGCTTCAAGAGGAATGACAGCGGGCAAACCTTCTTGTACAATGGTCATTTCTGTTCCTAGTGAAACCTTCTTCAAGATTACAGTTACTTGAATTTCTCCGGATAAGTTTGGGTCATCAAAATTATCCGTATAACGTAAGCGTTCGTTTTCAACCAGTTCACGGTATTCTCCACCAAATGATATGCTCCTTTGAGTGGTAAAGTTTGTAAAAGACATCTTGTAGGTTCCTCCTACCTTTGCATCCATGTGATGAACGCTACAAGTATAACCATTGGGTGGTAACCATTTAGCCATAGCATCATGGTCAAGAAAAGCACGATAAATTTTCTCTGGCTTTGCTGTAAGTACACGGTGTAAATGAACAGTGTTAGTAGACATAAGCTTCTTACCGCAATATACTATTTAATTATTTTGTGAATATTAGGTTTTGATAACTAGAATAAATCAGATATATGATCTCTTGATCTGTGGAATATTTCTACTTTTGCATTCCCTTAGGTTTACCATTTTCTTTTGGCAAGTCCTCTGCTAGGGACTAATTTATCTTTAAGCCTTCTCAAGAAGTAATGAATAATTAAATTAATATACTGTAAACTTGTCGCTATATTAGTAACCATACAACCGACTTACTATTTAGAATTCTAAAAAAAGTTCCGATTGAATATTCAGCGTATCCCGACGGGTCTGCATGTAAATAGATCCATTTATACCGTGAATGGACACTGCACTGCAACTGCCTCAAATAAATGAAACCACATTTGCGTGAAATTGCTCAAAACTATGAGAATATATTTCAATCATATTTCCAAACGGATCTGCACAAAAAACTAACTTATGATGTTTTTCTGGATTAATTTCCCAAATCTTAGTAAGTTGTTTGCCGCCAGTTTCAGAAACTTTCTTAACCAGGCCCTCTATGTTTGGTTCGGTAATAGAGAAATGAATAATTCCGCCATTCCAATATTGACTTTGATCATTTTCTGTCCCTTGTTTTGGTGCAATAAACTGGAATATTTCAAAACCAATATTATTACTTGAAGACAGCCAAACAATCCGTAATTTCTTAAATTGCGAGCCAAAGATATCCTGAAGTGCATTACCTACCTTTGGATCGTCTGCAGTTAGTTCAGTCGGACCTCTTATAATTGTAAGCCCTAAGACTTCTTGATACCATGTCAAGGCTTTATCCAGATCTGGAACGCTAATTGCAATATGATTAATTGCCCTAGGATACTGTGTAACACTCATCCAAACTATTACCTTAAGACCTAAATTTATTTCATTAGAGTAAAACAGATAACTCTCAAATATGATATTAATTTTAAAGCTCACTAGAAGAGGACTTGCCCAAAGAAAATGGTAAACCTAAGGGAATGCAAAAGTAGAAATATTCCTGATCGAAGTTCTAAATACATCAGACTGATTACATTCTGAGTACTTTTTGGGGTAACAGTAATAGAAATCCTGAGTTTTAATTTAAATCCTGCCTCGGGATTATGGTAGCACTAGCAACTGTCCAGTCATTACCGGCAAGTGATATCTACAGTAAAAAGTGAATAGACCTGTTTGGTCTGCAGTGAATGTTGCATTTCCGTTTTGAGCGAATCCTAAATCAATATCCACTTTGTATGGATCTCCGATGGTAAAAGAATGCCTTTCTGTTTTGACATCATCCACGTTATAGAAATTGACGGTCACCTTGTCGCCTTTATTTGCAATAAGCGTATGGACAGAATATGAATCTCCTGCAACTTTTAATTTATTCTCATCAACGTTTTCAACTTCTGACGTGAATATGTAAAATGTCTTTTCTCCTGGTATAGACATCGAAGGTATTTTGCCTAATGGTGTAGTCGCATTAGTCATATTTTTCATTCCTCCTTCTGAAGTCTCATTATTACTTTGTGCATATGTTTGAGTAATTAGTTTTGATTCCGGCACTGTAAGCATTAAAAGACCAATTGTTAGTGCGAAAATTACTGTAAATAATACGAGAGTTGTTCGGTTCAATAGTATCTCATATTAAAAAAGTCCTATATTTAAGAGATCTCAAAGTACCCAACCATAACCTTCAGAATATCTAAAAAGTAGTTAATACAACTGTAACACTGTCTAGATTTTCTAAGGCCATATTTGGACGCCATATTTGGGTTTATCCATGACTATAGCAAGTTGCTCTTTATAAGAAACCTGCCTTCAATTCCAATTCGTTTATGGACGAGATGGGTTCTCTTAGACGTTCAAGGAGGGGAAAGGAAAACAAGGAACCATACTTCGGGACTTATCACCATTCGACATCGACGGCATCCAGGAAGATACGTATTGTAGTGAAGGCAATGTTCGCCGATGCCTTCGCTTTTCTTCCATTCGGGAGAGATGAGGAGTTGATGATTCTCGATGTGGGATGCGGCCTCGGATTCTTGAGTTGCGTTAGTGCTGAATTCTACAAGAACTCGAGGATAACTGGGATTGACACATTCAAGCACGCCAGCCTCAAAAGGTCCAGCCTACAGAAGGCTAAAGAGAATGCGAGGATTCTTGGCTTCTCGAACAGGATTAAATTCAAGAAGGGCGACGTGTTCGGATTCACACCTACCGAAAAGTTCGACATCATTGTCTCTAACCTAGTGATTCATAACTTTGGTAAGAAGCGATTCGAGGCCTACTCTCGCATTTCGTCGTGGGCACAGACCGGCTCCTTCTTCGTAATAGGTGATTTATTCTTCTCGCCCAAAACCGATATGGCCGAACTCGCGAAGGCATTCAAGATGGTGAAACAGATCAAGCCAAAAAGTGGTTTCAGACACTATGCACTACTAGTGATGTCAAAGGTGAAACCCACTAAGAAGAAATATATTCGCAATGCAGAAAAGGTTGGAAAATCAAGTAAAATAAATCATGACATGTGAAGCTGCATAAGCGGTATGAGTACCAATCCTAGCACTTAACACTATTTGTCTAATTCCTCGACTAATCCTTGAATCTTATCCAAGATTGGTTTGATTGCTGTATTCATGGTTATGTGTTCTCGAAACTGCTCTTCGGTGTCTGATTCTTCTTGTTCGACATCATCTAATAATCCCCCTCAGTCTCAGAATGTTGGACTCCATCAGAGTGTGGCAATTCTTGATTACAATAACGAGTTCGCCAACATTATAATTAATCAAAATATAAACTATAAGAAATCAGGAAAAGGAAAATCTTTCACTGGGCATATTACCACAAATAGTAACGGGACTGGTAGAACAGCGTGTTTCTTCAGAAAGCTATTGAAACAATTACAACTTGTATCAAATTAAAGACTCAGTCCTATTAAGAATGCTCTTTTTTGACTACAAGAATCGTTCACGGCGATTAATGAGACTCAATGGAAGAAACCTGGATGAATGATGGATGCGATTAGCCTATCAATAATACGGCGGGCTAACCGATAGAATTAAGTGAGTTTCTATTAACGTCTTTCTTTGTGCAACTGACCTTACAATCCCATGCAACATTGAATAATGGAGTAGAAATCCCCCGTCTAGGCCTAGGGGTTTATCAGACACCAATTGGAGAAAGAACTTTGCAGGCAGTTAGATATGCATTGAAGGTCGGCTATAGACATATCGATACAGCTTGGCTATACGGGAATGAAGGGGATGTCGGTAGGGCAGTTCTAGAGAGCGGGATACCAAGGGAAGAGGTCTTCGTTACCACGAAGGTGTGGAATAGTGATCAAGGATATGACCCTACCCTTAGAGCATGCGAAAAAAGTCTACGACGCTTAGGACTGTCGTATATTGATCTCTACTTGATCCACTGGCCCGTCGAAGGAATGGGCAAAGACACCTGGAAGGCTATGATTCAACTATTGAGAGCTGGGAAAGTCAGGGCTATTGGGGTAAGTAATTACGACATTTTCCAAGTGCAGGAGATACTACAAAATTTTGATGTTGTACCTTCAGTCAACCAAGTTGAATTTCATCCATTCCTATTTCAAGAGGAGCTCTTACAATTCTGCAATGATAACAGTATTCAGCTCGAAGCTTATAGCCCGTTAACTAGAGGTAATAAGCTTAATCATCCAGCCTTAAGAGGCTTAGAACAGAAATATAGTAAAACATCTGCTCAAATTTTAATCCGGTGGAGTTTACAGCACAACCTTGTTGTAATTCCGAAATCCACACATGAAAACCGAATCAAAGAGAATAGTCAGGTATTTGACTTCCAGCTTGAAGAGAAGGATATGAAGCTACTCGATTCTCTTAACGAGAATTTTCACACTGTTTTCCTGTAATATGGTAACATGCGAAAGCTAGTCATGTCCAATCTTAACAAGCATTATGCCTTTATTTTTTGACCCATAGAATCAGACAAACATGATTTTGAAAATCAATAATTGTAGTAAAAAATTAAATATCATGTAACCGGACCCTACTACATGCAGTGTCTGTATCCCACAGAACCTGAGTCGTTTAATATCTATTATAGAAAACTTTAAAGCTAGCAATTTACAACTAATGCGAGTCTATTTATTCAACTGCTAGCCTTATCAGTTCCACCGAATCTGAATTAAAATTAGTCTTAATAGAATGGGTCTAAAAATCATGTCAAAAATGATTCACAAACGACCAGCTCTATAGAACTAGTGCGAAGTTCCACATAGCTCCCACCGAACCCGAATATTATTGATACTATAATTAGTAACAAATACATGGTTTAAAATTTAATCATTCGAATGTTAGTTACGTGGTCGTGGTCGTGGTCGTGGTCGAGTTTACGGTTGCAATACTAATTTGACTTATTTTGAGTCCTATTTGTTACTAAAGAATATTCATTACTTTGAGCATTAATACCTATTGATTTAATTTTCTCTCGATTATCAGTGTAGAAGGATAACTCGAATGGTGCTTTTTTATTAGGACCTATTATATCCGGGTTTGTATATGTATAATCGATGTCTAGCACTTTGTGTTCCTTATCATAAAATATACCTGAGACCTTTACCGAATTAGCATTATCTTGACCTTGATTTATCACTTCGCCTAGGACTTTGAAACTATTTGAACCTTTAGAGTTTTTGCCGACACTCAACTGCAGAGCCCCTGGCTTTGAGTCTTCCGATTTTTTAAAGCTCGTAGTTAGGGTGTATTTACTATTACTAGGTAACTTTTCATCTAAGTAAATATCGAATCCAGACCTGTTTCCTGGTTTTATTTGATAGTCACTAGTGTAAGTATCGCCTGTTGCTGCAATTACACCGTTCTTGTCATGCACACTTGCAGTTATGCGAACTGATTCAATAGGATATGTAAAGTTATTTTTGACTTCACCAACTATTGTGTCCGAACGTAGTGCAGAATATAATATATCAGGTTTTGGTTCAGCATTTTCGCTAGCCGTCTCATTAAACATTGGCTTTGAAATATTCTCATTAGTAGTAATCTCAATCTGAGCATATGTTGTATTCATGGAAATGTAAGATACAATTAATCCTAAAGAGACTACTAATGTGCAGTAAAATATTAATATTAAAGGTGACGGACATGTAGCATAATTTTGTATGCCGATTCCAGTCTTACTCCTGACTGATTGATAGTTAAAAGTGTCACAATACTGAGGGTTTGGTATATCAGCCGTCTTCATATTCTTAGTAGCCATACAAAATAAATAAATCTAATGTTTGAAGATAATCTAGACCCGTCGCACATCTTATTCCAGCAAATTTTACCTCTACTTACCACAGTCATTCCTTTGGGGTATATCTTTGTAATTAGAATATATAATGAAGTAGCGATTATTATGACCTGGAGCGCTGTCACAATAGCATCCAACAATCCTACCGGTTCTATTCCTAGACTAGAAATCCCTATTGTCCTGGATGAAGCATAAATTACTAATAATATTAAAGAACCGACTATGGCAATTATGTAAGGAATTTTACTGTTCCTTTTATCAAGTAGCATCCATAGCCCTATTGCAGCATATCCGATTCCGGCACTAATTGAAAGTGGCAGTTCTAAAACTCTGCGTTGATTTTCAGAGGTTTCTTGATGTAGTGTCTCTTCCGTTTCTTTGACTTCGGGTTTAGATTCATTAGTATTCTGTTCTACTGCCTGTTCTCCTTGTAGGTGTTGTTCAGATGATTCACCAGATTCATTGTGAATTTCGTGTGTTTCCTCTTGTTTCTCATTGTGACCAGACTCGGTAGTTTCATTCTCCCTTCAACTAGCTGCAATCCATGAGCTTTACTACTTTCAATACTCTCACCAAATATCGCAACCAAAAAGTATAGAGAAGATGTCGAGAACATCAAGAATGTTATAATGTAGACTAAAAATGATTTCAATTAACGAAAATTATTAGGCGTTGTTCATAAACATTATGAGAAAAACTATAAACCAACTTAGCAGAATCCTACCGCACGAGTGAAACCATAATTATCTTGTTCTAAATTTTCGTCTCAGCAGCAAAGCAACTAATGAAGTTCCTACAAAAGTAGCTGTCAGATAAAGCCACAAATCTCCTAAGAAACCTGATAATAATGCTGGAGCTAAAGAGCGAGCAGGATTCATAGAAGCACCGGAAATAAATGCAAAAAAGAGAATATCTAATCCTACTATTCCACCTATTGCAATGCCACTAAAGCCTCTTAATCCTTTTGTAAGAACAACTGCATATATGATGGCCATTAAAAGTCCAGACGCCAGAACTTCTATCCCAAATATCATAGGAAGTGGAAAGTCATAGTTCGGAGCATTAGCCCCTAAATTGGCATCAGTTCCGATTACATATTTCACAAAAACACTTGCAAGTAAAGCACCTATCATTTCAGCACCAAGGTAACATATAAGCAAATTTTTTCGTACATGTTTGGTAATTAAATATCCAATTGTGACAGCGGGATTAAAATGAGCCATCGATATTTTACCAAAGAAATAAACACTTATTGCAACTCCCACAAAGGGAGCAAAAGCTATGAATAGAATTCCCAGTGTGTTACCAAGTTTTGCATCAAGTACAACAGAACCTGAAGCCAGGACTACTACTATGAAGGTTCCGATAACTTCAGCAAAAAATATCTTTTGAGTAGTTGTTAACTTACTGGTTAGTCGTAAGACCTGTGACAAGCTATTTTACTCTCTGGTCAATTTCATCTCTTATTTCCCTCACCTTTTCAATAGGTTTATCTTTAGGGTCTTCCAAATTCCAATCTAAGACATTTGGTAAAAATAGTGTTGGGGATGATTCTTTATCCATGCAACCCATATTCACGGTTTTGAAGGAGTCTCGCATCATATCCTCTGTAATTTCCTTAGATTTTTGATTACTAATGTCAATATCAAATTCCTTCATGACGTCAATTGCGAGAGGATTAATTTGTGATACTGGCTTTGTTCCAGCACTTACAGCTCTGTATCCTTCTGGAGCACTTTTGTTAAAGAAGCCTTCAGCCATCTGACTTCTATCAGCGTTTTCCACACAAAAAGCACACAAAAAGCATTATCTTTTCTGATTTTAGTTTAGACTTCCCAAATGATAATTTCATTTTGTTATAGCTCCAACGATTATACTTGTTATTTTTCTTCCATCAGTCTTACCTTCGGTTAGATAGGTATGTTCATTCAAAATTTTGAAATCTTGAAATCCTGCTTGCTTAATACAGTTAATATAATTATCTTTAGTCAATGCACCGTCAATGCAACTACACCAATCATCTGAATTGATTGATTCTCCATGCACTTCTTCACTTGTAATCAAGTCTGAAATAATTATTCTTCCTTGGCCATCTTTCTTCAAGATTCTGTAAATTTCCTTGAACGTTTTTACCTTATCTGTAGTGAGGTTGATAACGCAGTTGCTTATTACAGCGTCCACCGAATTGTTTTCAACAGGGATTTTATCCTCAATATCTCCTTTTCTAAACTCCACGTTTGAAAACCCATTTTTGATTGCAGCGTTTCTGGCTTTTTGTAACATATCATCAGTAAAATCTATCCCAATGACTTTACCTTCACCTTTAACCTGTTTGGATGCTAAGAACGCATCTATCCCAGCACCCGAACCTAAATCTACCACAATCTCACCTGTTTTCAAATTAGCAAAATTAAGTGGAGCTCCACAACCCACTCCAACTATAGAAGACTCAGGTATAGAATCTAATGCTTTGTTATCATAACCGATAGCAACTGATGATGATTTGGGATTGAAATCAGTAGTATTGCAGCAATCCTGTGGTGTGCTACAACAATCTGAATTTCCATTTAAAGCAATCTTTCCATATCTTTCTTTAATTTTTGCCTTCAACACGTCTTGCTTCATATGACTATTGTTTACTACAGAAACTATTTAAGTTGTCAAGGAGACTTTAGGAAACTAGGGGACATATTGGAAACTAAAGGACATGAAGTAAAACAGTTACCGATGTATAAAAATGAATGTAGTTTTGCGGGTTATAATGCAGCAAATCTAATGAAAGAGACAGCCAAAATTAGGAAGTTAATTACCAAAAGAGGAACAATAGAGATGTTAATACCACTTTGTTGCTCTACAGACGCAGTCAGATACAAAGATTTTAGACATCTGCTAAAGGGGTTTAGTAGTAAGACCCTAGCTCGCAGACTAAAAGAATTAGAAAAAGGAGGCATATTACAAAGGCAAGCATATAATGAGATACCTCCTCGAGTAGAATACAGACTTACTTCAAAAGGGCAGGAATTAGTAGAATCTATCATTAACTTATTACAATGGATGAGAAAGTGGTCTAAGTCATAATGGTAAATGGAATAATATATTGGGTCTAAACATCGTATCAAAAATTATTCACAGCAGACCATGACCAATTATATTTAAATTTTATCATAATTAAATAGTTCTTAATTCTAGTAACGCTATTTCGTAGTGTAATTCAATTGCTAAACTTGTGCATTAACCGAGTAGAGAACCAAGAGTGCATGTTGTCATCATTATCTATGATAAAAACAGATTTTCCGAGCTTGTCTCGTAAATCAGAATCTGGTGTTACATTACCAAGTAAAGTCATATCTTAGTAATACGTTTAAGTTTTGTCTTTATGATATTTGGAATTAAATCATTCTATCTCAAGTATATTCTCTTCTTGATCATTATCTACTAGGATAACTAAAGCAATATACGGTGGGCCTATCTCAGAGCTATCCTGTCCTGTTGTATAGTTAACTATATTTATTTGCTATTACTACCATAAAATAGTAGCTAGTTATTCCTAAAAAAACAAGTAGCTAGTTATTCCTAAAAAAAATTGAGGGTGTTTAATCTCGCGTGTTTAGGACCATAATATGTGTCATATTTGATTCACAACTCCATAAGTCACAAGTAGGTGGAAGTTCATTGAGTAGCTCATGTCATATTAGTTTGGTTTCCAACCTTAATGGAATTGGTTACATTCAAACTTGGAGAATTTGCCAATTCGATCTGCCCTCTTATCTCGCCTGTAGGATGTTTTTCGGTGTCCACGCTTACATATGTATTTCCACTTTTCATTGAAGCTACAAGATCTAAAATAGTTTTACCTTGCATCGGACCTATTAGATCGGAGGCGTTGAAGCTTCCGGTTATAATCATGCCAACTTTAGTCATTTGTTCTTTTGCCTGTTTCATAATATCGACTATTAGCTCTCCATTCTTACCCATCTTCCCCACGTGGATCCCGATTCCATTGGGATGAACAATCCCACTAATGTTCAGTTTGTAATTCATGGTTGAACCGTTGGGGTGTTTGAATGTTGCATGACCTATAGCATTTGTACTCACTGGCGGAACCACCTGATCTCCTGACAAGGACGCAATTTTCTTTGCAAATGCAGCACCTGGGATGGAAATTACTCCTACTGTTGCTACTGAACCTAATACGAATAGTAACATGAAATATGAGGTCTTACACGATTTCAATAGCTGCACCTACGATTAGTTCGATATAAGTATTACTTATGAAAGTTAAGTCCGATGTTCCATCGATTAAGAAACAAATTCATATCAATTTGATATAGCTATAGACATATTGGATCTAAATATCATGTCAATTTTGATTCACAAACCACCAGGCCCATATCAAAAACAATATTAATCCTGTCTGGAATTAACTAACGTGGACTCAATCAGAGAAACCAAGAATATTTAGATTCTTTGAATCACATCTTCCTTTAGAAGAACAATCAAGATTGATGACTAATAATCCCGGAATTTTGTGGCAAATGTGGTATGAAATAACAGATATGCATATCTTCTATAAGTCTATGGGAGATGTAATTCATATAATATCGTTACCATAAGAGATAATGAAAAAAGAGTCTGTAATATAATTGCATCCTTACAGCATGTAGACTCGATCAGTTCTTATTGGCTAATGCTTCGCGCTAGGGATATTTACAGCCGGCTAATGCTCTCATTCGTTATCCGAGTCGTGATTGTCGTTGTCATGATCCCCATGATCGCAGTTGTTGTCATGATCCCCATGGTCTCCGTCATTGTCTCCTGAGTCAGCATATAGAACGCCAGTATGGAAGAGTGGAATTGTTACTAAAAGAAAGGCAATTGCAGCTATTCCTACGCCAAGCATTTTTGTTGTTTTTGATAAACATCGTAAGTGTTGATAATGCATCCGTATAATCCATTGATTTACCAAGTTGACACATTTAAGCTACAAATAAAACTAAGACAATTGATAAGTCATGACACTGCCTAGCTATATGGTAAAGTAGAAGTGATTTTTTTGAGTGTTGAGATAGTTGCATCGATTGGACCATTGCTTCCTAAAACTAGCAAAGTCTGATTTGCTCCTCCTCCTGCAGTCTGTCTAAGGTCTTTGAATGAATATTGATCCAGGATATTTAGACTATTTTCATTGAGTATTTTAGCATGTTTATTGATATCCTTTGTTGGTATCATAATAACCGACAGAGTATCAAAATTGGATTTCAGTGAATTCTTACTGATGTCAATACTAGAGTTAGGCTCAGGACCAGTCACGGTTACACTCCCCTTCATGACAAAATTTGGATCATCCTTATTTGCTTTGGTTTCAAAGTAAGTAAACTTACCACTTTGATTAAAAGGCAGTGCCTTACTTGCAGAATTAAATTTTAAGATAGAATTAAAGATTTCATTCGAGTTCTCATCCTCGAGTATTACTTTGCGCATATGTCCCACATCTCCGGCAAACCAGACAATTTTAGTACTAGGATGTACAACTAAGTTCTGCGGTACATATGGTTGATTAATCAATCTCTGATCCTTTGGCAAATCTGGAGATTCATGTGCCTCGTTTGGAATTAAAATTACAAAGTTCTTTACATTCTTTGGTACAACCAGCTCTTTATTATTAAAAATATTTGAAGCCAAATTTGAATCTGGGGTCTGACTAAAAGAGTAACTAAATGTCGATGCTGTTAATAATATCATCATTGTAGCAAACATGACCGAATATATATATTTCATAATTTTCATGGCACTGGCTAGAAAATAAGTTAACTGGTACAAGTGTATAAGTCGATGATTTTGGTTTAGCGGTGAACCGAATATATTGATTGAAATTTCCATAGGTCAAGTTACTCTGGCTTATCTATTGTGAATGTCGATTATGTGTTTATGATAGTGATAGTACTGCATTTGCATACCACAAAATTTACAGCTTATCTTTCCGTTCTGATTTTTATAGCACTCTTTACAATATCTACCTTCAAAATGATTGCTGTTTGGTAGTAGTTTTTTTTCCTGTCCACAGGAACTGCATATACCTATTTCAAACTGCATGCAATATTTCACCTTTAATTTAGGATAGAGGGCTTTTCTCATACATCCTTTCGAGAGCGAGATTCATGTCGTAGGGAGACCAAGATCAATATCTCACAACACCATAATAGTCCTAAAAACTTACGATACAACTGTCTAAATGTTACGAGAACGCATATCAAATAAAAAATGCGTCCGGAGTTGATTTATGAACCTACATATTTTATACAAATTATGCAGATGAACAAGCATTTTGAATGAACAAGAAATAACTTATAATTGCTAGTTAATTTTTAGGAATAAATTATTGTTATCTAAAATTATGTCTAGGTATTCCAAAAATTTCTTAATATAGTAACGAATTGTATGCACTATTCTTGAACAATTTTATTTTTCACGTAATATTTCAAAATAGTTCGTTTTCAAAATTGCAAATTTGCTTAGATACTTGTATCAAATTACTTAATTAATTTAAATAGTATAGAAATAAGATAGTAAAAAAAATGAAACTTATCATACAATCGATAATAGTCATTGTGTTAATAATGGCGATAACAAGCAGTTTAAGTTACTTATCATCAGTAAATGCTGACAAAGATAAAGACTTATGTTATGATCAAGTAGGTGATGGTCATCCTTGTTTCCAAAAAGAATCAAGATGCGAGAAAGTTCAAAAACATGATGAAATAGCTGAAAGTCCGTGCTATAATCAAGACAGGAATTGAAATTGCTACTTTAGATTGTGATTAACCTGTTGATTAGACTTTTTTGTCACTGCCATGAAGAACAATACCAGAATTGCCAGTGAGGTAGATGGAATAATTATATCTGTAATGGGGTTATCAATCGAAAATATCAGCTCCAGGCTTTCATATATCAAAAAACCACAAAACAGGGAGAATGCCCCTATGGCATATTTCAATTTCTTCATATCACTTTTTGTATATGCAGAAATCGATAATAATACCAAAATAAGGGAAAATGCAGCGCCTGCCGCATAAAGAAGGATCTCTACTAATTCATCTATTGGAATTTGTTGAATTAGCAAAAATGTAACCTGCATGTTTTACCTATCCTCCATATATGGCGAAAGAAAGGTTACAACTAAAGTACTCTTGGACTCTCGCAAAGTTAAATGAATACAACACTATAATCATTAATGCAATGAAAGTTTTAAGCATTGTAATACGACTATCTAACTAGAGTCCTATATCTTTCACTTTGGCACTGAATTTAAATTTGCTCTTCATCCGGGAGAATTTACTTTGACGGAGATTAATTATTTTAATTCATTTTAAATTTATAATTATAAAAATAA
>VBPR01000029.1:17820-18169 GCA_005877345.1 Nitrososphaerota archaeon | reverse complement strand
TACAAAAAGAAATTGATGAATCAAAGAAATGGCTTGATCGTGAGAATGACGAATCTGTCTACAAACGAGATCTTGAAAAAAGGATTGAATTGATAAATTGGGTTCTAGAAAATATGAAAAATCCCGGCGTTGAGATTTGTGGCCTTATCGAATCTAAAATAAATGAAATTATACTAGCAATAAATCAGACCTATTCAATATTAGAGGCCGATAAATTGCATAGTGAACTTCAGATACTAATTGGATATTGTATCAAGTTTGCGTTAATGAAAAATAAAATCTGCGGGTCTATCCGAAACGCAATGATGGACTCGGTTAATTTCTATAAGCTACGATTATTATAAATAAG
>VBPR01000029.1:0-17758 GCA_005877345.1 Nitrososphaerota archaeon | reverse complement strand
ACCTATACTAGCAGTACTGATGCACTTAGACATCTAATGCGCTCACAAGAAAAGAGAGCATATATAGTAAAAATTTCGCCTAAAGATAATACACTAAGTAATGGAGTGGAGTACTGTTATGTGGGAATAAAATGCAAGGATGGAACTAACTACTCAGTACAAGCCTATGGAAAAGAGGCAATAGGATTACATGAAGAGGCCACAATGATTGCGACAAGACCAATAATTCCAGTTTCCCCTACGATATAACTCAGAAACTGAGTTATAGAGGCTTAACCTTCCAATGTCCGCTAACAATAGAATTGTGAGTATCGTAGACGACGATCCAGGTATCACTATGTTTTTTCACGAGGCTTTACGAACTATTGCAGGAATTACAATATTTTCCTTTACAGATCCAGTATTGGCACTCGAGCATTTTCAAGTTAATGGTTATGCGTATGTGCTGGTAATATCTGACTTTAAAATGCCCGGCTTGAATGGAATGGAATTGTTAAGAAAGATAAAGGATTCGAATCGCTTCGTAAGGACGATACTAATGACTGCCTTCACGATAGATGATAATTTATTTCGAGAATATACTAAAATGCGAATCATAAATGGATATCTTCAGAAGCCAATAGGTTTACACGATCTAATTAAGGAGGTAAATACCCAATTGGATTCTTACGAAGTCCAAAAAAAATATCCTTCCTAATGAGCAGAATCGTATAATATTTCTACAACTTTGCGAGGTTCCCAATTTGTTTTTGGTATTTGATATTAAAATATCTATAGAGGTTTAATAAGAAAATGAAATTACAATAAATAAAAAGGATAAATTGATTGGTGCACATCTATTGAACCGAGGCACCAACCAAATCACCTGTCAAGCTGCTAATGTCAAGATAGCTAATGTCAAGATAGATGACAGTATCATTTCTTGGAAAAACTATTTAAAATTTCTAATACAGATATCTAATTCAGTATTTTTAAAATAAAAAAATTGCTTACTTGGACATTATATCAATCTGTTTTTTACTATCATTCCAAAAATATATTTCTACTATTTTACCAAGTTCAATTTGTTTTTGGTATAATTGATAATTAACCTTATTTCAAAAATATGCTAGGTTTTGGTGTCATAAATTAAAGTATCAGACTATTGCTAAGAACCATATGAAAATTTCAGAATTGTGTAGTATGATTGAGGAATCTATCCACACTGGAAAATATCCTCTAGAAAATCAACAAAAAAATATTGCAAAGTCGGTAAAAGTTTTCAATAGATCAGATTCTGAAGATCTAAAATGCAAAGATATCAAAATTGAAGTAAGAATACAAAATCTATATACCTTAAATAATTATATCCCCAATATTGAGCATCTACCGGGAATAATTGAAATGGATATTTTGGATTCATTTAAAATGTTGTGCAGACGATTAGAAAGAATCTCGTCAGATAAGATTACCAATATTGATTAAGGTATCCATGGTGTAATAAGTTGATCAGTCCACTGTCAGCAGATACCTAGATGAAATAAGAAGGAAAGCAAGAAAAACATTAGATCTTTATATGAAAGAGGAGATTCCTAATGAGCTTCAGATTTATATCTCTGGATTAAATGAAATAACCAAAAATTTATGGGAAATCGTGGAGGATAAGCAGAACCCCAAGATTACGACAAGGGATCGGATATATGTTTTGTCATTACTGATGCAAAGTTATAGCAAACGTATGGAAATGCTAATTGGCGGTCCAGAATCAGAGTTGAATGCGACTAAGCATATGAAAAGTATAAGGGACCTAGAAAGTAATCCAATTCTGTCCGTTAGATACGCTACTGATTAAGGATTCCTGCTTTTGTGACTAATTTGAAATACTCCGGTGAGAGCATTTCGGCAATGAAAGAGATTAGGGAGTTTGTATCTGATTATATGATTTTAGTACTTGGAATTAGATACGTAACTATTTTGCAATTGTTTCCAGACAAATTTTAGAACATTCGCGACAAACCATTGCACACTGCTTACAATGGTCCATGTCATGTTTATCGCATTCAGTAGCGCAATCTTGACATATTTTTGCACAGTAGTCGCAAAACTCTTTTACCCGGTTACTATCACAGGACATATGTTTAGACGCAAATCTACACACGTCAGCACAGTAGAAACACAACTCTATACACTCAAGAACCTTATTACCAGCTTCACGTAGGCATAATATGCCGCAATACTCGCACGAATTGGCACAATGGTTACACGCCTCAATACATTCTGAATATTTAGGATTGTGAAATGAACTTGTCTTTGTAATAGAACTCATGTCTATGATGTATCCAATATTTTATTTAAGGATTTGAATTGCAGTTCATTATACCGATAAAAACGAAGCAATGATGGGGATTCAGTTATGAATAAGGCTATCGTTACTAATATTAAAATCTAATGATCTCCTTTAATAATAAAGGATTCTATATGTAGTAACGACAATAATTGCTAAAAATAATACAATATTTAGTGATTCGTGATTGATTCCTTTCCTTAAGTCTTATATTCAATGAAGCAAAAGGATTATTATATGCCGGAAATGTCCAAAACACAAATTAGAAGATTTCTCAATAAAGGCACTTTCACTGGAAAGCTCGCTACGGTTAAGAAGGATGGAAGCTCTCATGTTGTTCCAATCTGGTTTGTGTTAGACTATCGAAATAATGAAGATGATCTAGGAAATATGTACTTTACAACTTTTATTGGATCGGTTAAAGCAGAAAACATTCAACGAGATAATAGAATAAGCATGTGTATAGATGACCAGACTCCACCTTTTTCCTTTGTAACAATTCATGGCACTGCAAAGCTTTATCCATATAAACAAAAAGAGGTTTTAAAATGGGCCACCAGAATTGCCGAAAGATACATTGGAAAGAAAGATTCAAAAGCGTACGGTGAAAGGAATAGTGGCGAGGGTGCAGTACTTGTGCGAATAAAACCTACAAAAATAATTGCAGAAAAAGATATAACTGCTTGGGAATGAGGATCCGGATAACGATATTTAACGGCTCGATAATCATTATTAGCTATTTGTAGCTTAAAATCATCAGTCTTTGAAATTGATACTGTATAATGTGAATTCACAATTTGACATTGGCGGAAAAATTGATATTTGACTAAGGTCAGTCTGATAAAATGCTAAGCTCATTGTAACTCAAACTATAATAAGATATAACACCATTTAATACACGTTGTTCGGATGCTAGCAAATGACATTATGAACTATTATGCAATTCTAGGAGTATCTCATGATGCAAAATATAGAGAAATTAAGGCCGCGTATAGGCGTTTAGCTTTGAAATATCATCCCGATAGAAATAGTTCGCCTATTTCTGAAAATAGTATAAAAATAATAAATGCTGCATTTGAAGTTCTTTCAGATAGAGATAAAAGAAGACAATACGATGAGAAGGCAATCTATAATAATAGAGCAAATAAGAAAAAGGATCAAACTCAATCGTCTTCATCTTCTCCTCATGTTAATAGTAGTAATACTGTTTATTCTAATTCTGATCGTACCAGTAGCGATGATGAATTTCACAATACCGATATAAAAAAAGGTAACAGAAATGAAACTGATGTCAAATCAGGAAAGGTATCATCATTAACAAATATCTTCCATAAATCAATAGGTCGTATTCATATAACTATAGAACCTACACTTTGCATGGCTTTTGGAAGCTGTGAAACACTTGCTCCAAATGTGTTTGTAGTTGATAAGGACAAAATGATAAATCCAAAAGCAACGCTGAAGTCAGGAACAGGTGATGATTTCGAAGCGATACTCGCTGCAGCCCAGACATGCCCTACAAAAGCAATTATAATTAGAGACAGATATACCGGAGAGCAAATTTATCCCTGATTCAGTGGTAAATAATAAACGAAATAACAATAATATCTCTTGTTGTTATATCTTAGGCATAAAATCATAAAAGATGTTTATCAAAGGATCAAATCTCTATCATTGTTACTTCTTAAGTTGGTATTCTTAAGAATAATAGAACCTCATACTCCGGTGAATATCGCTCAATCTGATTAAGCATTGATGCATCTGCCGATTTCCCACTCTTTTTCAATGACTATAAGCAGTTCGTTCGAATAATATATTTAGGGTGTTATTATGCAGTCTGGTACTGATCATTTTCATGTCAAACGTTATAGTTGGCAAAGGAATAACATTGACCAAATAGCCTGTCGGACTCTTTACCTTAATAATAACTTCTGAACCCAGTCGTTTGATATCAAAGTCTTGCTTTTCAGTATAAGGAACCTTAACTGAGATTCTTAGATTTTTGGGAGGCTGGTCGATGATAGAGTATGGTTTACCGGTATAGAATATCTTTGATGGATCGTCCTCCCCAAATATAATGTCAGCATTAACGCGTAACATTTCTATTCCTGCAAGTTCAGTACTATGAAGAGGAACCTCTCTAATAGGAAGCGGATAAAAATTAGATTTGGCTTCCCTGACTTTATTGTGTTGAAATTTTGTCCAATTAGTATAAAATTCATTTGACTTAACTTCAGCATATTTATAAGGCAGAATCTTATTAATTATAGCCAGATCAGTGTTAATTCCGTACAGGCTAGCGGCCATGAAGGCCCTTTTGGCATTTTCTATGCTGAATGAGTCCGGATTTGCAACCAATCTTAGCGTTGTTATACTGTTGTCTTTAATTATATCTGAAAGTTGGTTAAGGCTCTTGAATAAGTCCTTCTCGTAGCGTAACACTTTGGTTGGAATAGAAATTCCAGAAAAAGCTTGAAAAATTTCCGCAAACCCAGAAAATGCGCCTAATAAACTAGTAACTCTATTACTAATCTTACTAACAAGCTTCGGAAAATAAAGATATCTCAGAGCTTCACCTGATGCAGGCATATCCAGAACCACAACCTCGTGTGATCTGAGACGCATGACTTCCTCAACTTTGAGAAGAGAAAATAATTGTGTCATTCCAGGCATCATTGCAATCTCATAGGCCAGTATTTCATCGATACCTTTGGATGAAAACATAGAAGCCATATAAGAAATAATCTCACGGTATTTAGTATTCATCTCTAGTGTTGGGTCGATTTGTAATGCCTGAAGACAGGGAAATACTTCTACTGCATGATTATCATTATTATTTCTGGTAACCGCATTATGTAGCTGAAACGCATCATTTAATGAATGAGCTGGATCGGAAGAAATAATTAATGTATTGTATTTTTTTTCAGCTAGCTTAATAGCAGTTGAACAGGAAATTACTGTTTTACCAGTTCCACCTTTACCCGTATATATAAGAAGTCTCATTCATCCGTTGTACATTTTAAATAGTTCGTATATAAATCTCCTTTTACTTTCAGAACACATTATTTTTTGACAATTCAGCAGAATTAATCATGGCTACTAGAATAATAAAGCCTTTTGAAAAACTCTCGATCAATGGAGCTTGGAGTAGCTTTACCAAAAAGGTGATACAAATCATATCAGAGATTATATCGTTTAAAATATATTTAATGCCAGTGTGCCGAACCAAACACCTTTAATCTGTTTTTTTTTGATATTTACCGTTATCCGGATTGACATTTGTCCTTGAATTTAAAATCTATTTCCCAATCGAAATAGAAAACCCTTTTTTATATCACATATTGGAAACCCTAAGTGAAAGTATTTTCAGTTTCTGTAAAGATGAAATGCTAAACTCTCTTCACAATAACCTTGTCGTTTGGCAGAATAGCCGATTAACCTTTGACCTTCCAACAAATGTGGCATATTTATCTGCGCTTCCGCCATGAACTGAGATCCTTAAAGCAGTAGCAAAAAGCAAAGCGACAATTTTCGAAAAATTTGTAACTCCTTATTTGGTCACAATCTATGGAAATCCATCAGCAGAAGTAATAGAAACCGCAAGAATAGGCGGCGTTGACATAAAAGAATCATCACTTTTACTAAGACTCTGAATTGGTTTGTTTTGATTATTGAATGAACGAGAGTCCTGAGATTTCTTATCATGTTACCATCCAAGAAAACAAAATATTTTTATAGTAATCGATATCTATAAGTAAAAATTAACAACTGATGGGAGGTAATTTGATTGAATGAACAAGAAACAACCAAATTCCCACCAGTTGGTGTTTAGGTATATTACTGAGGCAATTCAATTATAAATGATTAAAATCCGAAAAATTTATGATCCCAGTCCAAAACAAACTGTTATGCAAATATTTACGACCATTAAAACCAATAATTCAAATAAATAATCGTTTTTATACCATCTGAGAATAAGCTTAATTTGGAGTATAAAATAAGTTTAATTTAAATACAATATCTGCGGTTTTTCGAATAACTATCGTTAATTCTAAATTAATTACAATACATCTTTATAGACGAATAATTAAATGACTGTAATTCGGATAGCATATGCCATCTTTTATAGATTGACAATCAGTGCAGCAGTGCCCAGTTTTGCGACTGTCAATACAAAGATAGCCAGTTTCATGATATTTTGATTAAGCTATCTTGTTTAAGTGATCACTTTGGAATTCCCAAGATTTCTAACCACAATTGAGAAATAGCGTCTAACTTTTATTTAAGTCATAAAATCCTATAGATATCATGATGATGTGGAGTGTCTAGGCAGCTAGATAAAAAAGCAGCTTCAATATCAGATTTGGATAGAAAATTATTAAAGATTTTACTATCACCAAATGGTGATTTAAAATCCAGCAAAGGCTTATCAGCAAAATTAGGAATACCCATTACTACTGTTAGAAGGAGACGTAAGCGGTTAGAAAGCAAGTTTTTAAAGATGCATTATATATTGGATATAGAGAAATTTGGCTGGAAACGTGTTGACTTTTTTATTTCCATAAGGAATGGAATGATAAATGCTGTTGCTAATAAAATGCTCGATTTTAATGAAGTGACATATATCGGTAAGAGCATAGGGGAACATACAATTGATCTGAGAGTAGAAACAATTGTTAAAGATAATGCATCAATTCTTGACTTCCTTGAAAAAATAAAGGCGATGGATGGAGTTAGGGATGTAGTATGGAGTGAAATTGTTAGTGTTGTCGGTAGAAAAATATCAATTCCTAGTTCTATAATTGACAGAATTTGATATAGAAAAATTATGCCGTGTTTAACAGGTCTGAAAATTATTTCAAATTTGATTGACACAAAACTATTATTTTTATGAATGAGTCCTCTTTAAGAGGCAATTTTGTTCCAATCATGGAACTCATCTGAGGGTTTCGTATCAGTGTAATTAACTCTTCTTCGTTCTTCAATTAAGAATTATTTCTTTTCCTTTCCTTTGTCTGTGTGTTCCTCTTTACTTTCTCTGTAATGCTTGGGGTCTAACAGTGGAACAGTAACTTTGGTTATGTAATATTTCTGATTATTTCTTTAACTCCTACAAGTGATGGATTCACTAATAGCACTTTAGATACAAAAGTTTTTACTATTGCTTGGTCGGAATGTAAGAACGGATTATCAAAATAAATATTTTCTTAAAATATCAAGTGGAATGTGTCGTATTGCTTGAAATACCCCCAAAGATAGTAAAACAGGACATGGACTGGAATAAGATTAATTGATAAGTATTAGAAACAGTTGTCTAGTATTATTTGCTCTTAAAACTTAATATTTCATATTGGTTATATTTCTTTATGGAATTTAATCTGACGGCGAAAGATAAACACGCGCTTAAAAAAGTGGCGATAGATTTGCAGAATATGCTCAAAACTAAAAAAGGTGAGGGCCCTGATTACGAATTCTCCATTGATCTTTCGTTCTTTAAACAAGAAGGCAGAGGCCTTGATGCAATTCTCGAGTGGGTTGAAGATTTTAGGAAAAGAATGGATGATGCTGAGAAAAAACAATCTAAGGAGGAATTAGATTTAGAAGAAAAAGTACTCGTTAATGCTGGATGGATAGCGAGATTAAGTTAAAAAAATGGAAGGTAAAGAAAAATTCGAGAGTTATCTAAGGAGTAAAGATGTGAACTCAAGTATTAAATTATTTAATCGTTCTGAGAACAAAAAGCCAAATACAGGTTAGTACAACCCTACTACATGAAGGGTACTAATCCCGATCGGTTCATAAAATAATGTTCCCCCTCTTTAGATCCAGCGCAGGATGAAAGACACCGTTGACAGTTACACTTGAAACCACTGTGAGTAACATTAAGACAAGAATATTAAATAAACAATTATACTATTGTTGGAATAAAAAAGATTTTGTCTGCGGTAACTGGAGAATTCCTATAATGGAATTTTCAGTCCAAGTGAAAGGTCTAAGAATTTCCTCAGATGTTGGGATTAATATAGATCGCTATAGATTGAATAGATCAGCCTAGCCGATTTATTTATTTAAGGTAGACAGAATATTTGCCTGTAGTTTCCAAATCTCTATTCTCTTATTAAACAATTCAAAGTCATGAGATGAAATATCCATTGAAGGAACCTTACCTTTAAGGTAACTTACTGCTTTATTCGCTATTTCAGTAGTTGGTGTAACATCTAATTCGTCATTCTTAGTAATGCCTAAACTTTCAAGCAAATTTACATCAGAAGGTGTAATAACGGAAGCTGTAATACGCGAATTCTCCAGTATGTTACTTTTAGCGCATGGAAAAAAAAACGGAACGCATACAAAATTGAGTGATGATAGAACATCATTAACCGTAATAATTGTCCTTTTGTCAAGCAATGCAGTATCGCATGCTTTCAATATCATAATATTTGTCAATGCTTCAACTTCGCCTGCGGAAAGCATAGTATCAACAGCTATCTTTGAAACCATATCTGATATTTGGTTTATAATTTCAGGGGTAGTAGTCAGTCCCAAATCGTTGGTTTTTTTTAGGATTTCTTCTTGGTTCATTCATCGAGAAATAGCCTGCGCAATTATTAAGCCTATCCCAATAGGTAATATCGAATGTTGAAGACATCTAATGAAGATACATAATTCTTGCAAAAATGGGAGTTTAGTGTATCTTTTTCGGCTTCTTAATTTCCATTAAATCCAATTACTCTTTCTTCTCTGAACTATAAACGCCAAGTTCTTTCAGGACACTGATTACCATAGGAATCTCTAAATCTAATTGCATCGCAATGAATTCTTCACCAATGCCAGATAAATACAGGTTCTTTACAACATCTTTCTTTTCTTCTGAAATCATTTTTATCAGGCAGTGATCGTCTATGATTCATTATTTGATATATATACTTGACACATCTTCGCTCTGTTTGAAATGGAGAATCAAAAAATCCTATGTTATTAATTCCTTACTTTGATCGTAACGAATTAAAGATCCATAACAAAATTCAGTTAACTTAATTATTTAATATCATTGATTCATAAAAACAGAAAATAATTCAGACGTATCCCGACGGGCTCATAAAATATGTTTCTTCTTATTTACATCTAATTAAATTCTATTTTTAGAAATTCTAATTATGTTCCGTATGAATATTCAATCGAATCCCTCCGACCCCATCCGTCATGAAATATAATATCATATCATCTTTTCATGAGACTTATTTCACAACAAGTTTCTAATTAAGAATCAAATTTGCCCTACGTTTCCATTTCAGTTCTTATTGCGTCAGGCGGTTAAAATTTTACACTCTTTTTTAACAGAATAACAGATTGCCTAGCAGATAGAATAATTGTAGTTTGACCCGTCAATTTTAAGTAGACAAGAGATAAAAAGTATATTGGACAAGTCTGGAAACAAATTTGTCCGTTCAACTAAAAGAGGATTTTGAAACTAACTCATCAGTTATCTCTTCCTTGTCAATGTCTTCCTGAGTACGAGTCTTTTGAAGCTCTGCCTTGGTAAGCGGAAGTTTTGGTTTGAATCTTCCCAGTAGTATAGAGTTACCTACCACAGTTACAGAGCTCATGGCCATTGCAACTGCAGCCAACATTGGTAACCATCCAAATATTTCTACTCCAAGCAACGGGACAAAAGCTCCAGCAGCAATTGGTATCAATCCTGTATTGTATGCAAAAGCCCAGAAAAGATTTTGCTTAATCTTGGAAACCGTTTTGCATCCTAGTTCGAGTGCGATGGCCACATCTCTAACGTCACCTTTAATTAGTATAATGCCACCAGTTTCCTTTGCTACATCAGTTCCTGATCCTATTGCAATTCCCAAGTCTGCTCTAGCTAATGCTGGTGCATCATTAATTCCATCTCCTACCATGGCTACTACTCTTGTCTCAGACTGGAGTTTTGATATTACTTCTACTTTTTGTTGCGGAAGAACTTGTGCTATAACTCTTTCGATCCCAAGTTCAGCTGCGATATATTTGGCAGTTCTTTCATTGTCCCCTGTGAGCATTGTGACTTCTTTGCCCTTTGATTTTAAAGCATCTATAGCTTTCTTGGCAGTTTCTTTTATCGTATCAGCGAGAGCTAAAATTCCCGAGAGCTTTGAGTCGATTGTCACCAAGACGGCAGTCTTTCCCATAGTTTCGAGCTCTTTTAATTTAGACTCAACATTTTCAGGTGTTGCAATTTTATTATCAATCATAAGCATTCTTGTTCCAACCAATATTACGTGCCCTTCGTATACGGCTCTTAATCCTTTACCTGAAATCGCTTCAGATATCTCTGGATTTGGAATCATATTATCTTCTTTGGCTTTCCTTACAATCGCCTGCCCTAAGGGATGTTCAGACCCTGCCTCTGCAATCGCTGCCAATCTCAGTAACTCCTTTTCTCCAATTCCAGATTCGGAAATGTCATAGATATCGGTAACAGATGGCCTGCCCTCTGTCAATGTTCCTGTCTTGTCGAATACTATCGTCTGTACTTTACTAGCGATTTCCAGGTACTCTCCACCCTTGAATAATATACCATGCTCAGCAGCCTTTCCAGAACCCATCATTAATGCGGCAGGTGTGGCAATTCCTAGTGCACAAGGACATGCAATGATAATGACTGAAACAAAAGCCAGAAGACTATAAGTAAATCCTATATTGCCTACAAAATACCATCCTAGACCAACACCTATGGCGGTGATGACTATCGCAGGAACAAAATATTTTGCAACTTGATCCACCATTCTTTGCATCTGAGCTTTACCAGTTCGAGCTTCTTCTACGAGTTTTATTATTTGTGACAGTACGGTATCTCGTCCAACTTTTGAAGCTTTAATTTTTAATAAACCTGTCCTGTTTATAGTTGCTCCAATAACTTCATCAGCTTTTGATTTGTCAACAGGAATACTTTCGCCAGTTATTGCAGATTCGTCCAATGTGGATGCTCCCTCTATTATTATTCCATCGGTAGGGATGCTCTCACCAGGTCTAACGATTAAAAGATCTTGTTCTTTTATTTCCTCAATAGGTATTTCGGTTTCTACCTCAAGGATCTGTCCAAAAGGATTCCTTGTTGTGCGCAGTACTTTAGCTTTACGGGGTTGCAAGTCAAGTAGTTTTCTTACGGCATCCGATGCTTTCTCTTTTGTTCTTGTTTCAAGTAATTTGCCTATAAGTATCAAAGTAATAATTACCGCAGCCGTTTCAAAATATACGGATTTAAAAGGAAATAATTCTGGAGCAATCGTTACTGCTGCGCTATACAGATAAGCTGCTGATGTTCCAATTGCTATAAGTGTATCCATATTTGACGCTTTTGCTTTAATGCCGTCCCAAAACCCTTTGTAGAATCTCCATCCAACCCAAAATTGTAACGGAGTAGCTAATACAAACATAATGTAGCTCGAATTATGCATCAAATCCATAGGAAGTAAATGACCAAATTGCGTAGGTAACATGTGAGGCAGGCTCAAAAAAATGATAGGAATTGTCAGAACAATACTTACAGCTACTTGGATTCGTAATTTTTTCAGTTCTTTTTCTGGTTCCCTAAATTCGTTTAAACATTGGGTACTGCAAAAGAAATATTCCTTACCATTCATTATGTATCTAACAGAATCAGGTTTTTCTTCTACATACATACCACATACCGGGTCTTTAGCCATACCTTATAGTAAACTATATGAAATATAACATTAGAACTTTACAAATGTAAAATTTGGTTATGCTTAATGCTTGATAGTCGAAATTAGAATTCCTAACTTAAAAGGCTCCACTAAAGTTTCAGAACAGTTAGAGAATTGTTCTTCAATCAGTTGATGAATTCTTTGATAAGCGGACTTATCGGCAAGCCTTGAACACATCTCCAACAAAAGTAAACCTGAATAGATTTGCTATTACAAAAACAAAGGATTTACCAGCAAGTCTGTAAAATCAAAAGTAAATAATTGTACTACCAAGTGGCTTAAAGAGAGACCACTTATAGTCAAAGACATGGGTCATTTTTCTTACAATGAGTTTTCAAACTATTTGACTAAGTTTTGTCAACTTCGTCGATGATCAATTTTGGAGTTAAGTTAGTTATAAAACGAACTATTGCCTTGGCTCTTCGGTAAAGCCTGTCCTTTCATAAACCGAGACAAGGTCATTAAAGTTGTCCTCCGGCGTTGCCACCGTTGGCTCGACCTTCGTCGTATATTGAACTGTCAGTGTCACGTCTTTGCCATCCTCTTTTATCTCGACAGAATCACCCTTTTTGTTGAAAAGTTTCTTCTGTTTGGTCATTTCTTATACTGCCCCAACAACTCTCTTAAACGTTGTTAAACATTGTTAATTATATCA
Organism: Nitrososphaerota archaeon; assembly: GCA_005877345.1. GTDB lineage: Archaea > Thermoproteota > Nitrososphaeria > Nitrososphaerales > Nitrososphaeraceae > TA-21. The sequence goes on along the minus strand of VBPR01000029.1, from coordinate 5,064 downwards.
CTAGTGATATTCTAGAAAATATTTGATAATTTTTATAAATTACCCATATCACCATATCACTAGTGATATTCTAGAAAATAGTCACCTTCGCATTTTGACACCATTGTCTCGTCACTAATCAAGCAGAGCGCTCACAACCTCCGAAACCCCAAGATGACTATTTGGGGGTTTAAGCGTGAAAATGGGTTAAAAACTGAGTTAATTCGTGCTAATATACTTGACTAAAGACCTTCTGGAAAAGTTGATCTGGAGATTTGTTAGTGTTAAGAACTGTAACAACGTAATGATCCAAGTGCGAAAAATTCACGTCATGAGCAATTACTTTATAAGGCAATTTTTCACCAGATTCTATGACTATTCCTCCACCTATTCTTATAAGTTGGATAAGTTTATCCTTGGAATTGAACATCTCCATTATAATGTCAGAAATATAAAGTGTCTTATTACTAATATTATGAACATATCCAATGAATTTGTAATCTGAACCTTTTTTAGTTGCGGACATGTCTTCTATACTAAAAATCCCTTTACCTTCGTATGTCCCAATTAGATCATTTGAGCCGGCATACCCAGAATTGATTAGAAGCAAAGGTGCTAAAAACAAGGCAATAGTGTATAGTTTCAACTTATTCAGCCTCAAACCTTAAAATCGGTGTCATATAAGTTCCTTATTAAGATCTCAAACGTCCATCAGTTGTCAATGATATTATATTGAAATTTTGAATTTATAAAAATTTGCTTAAACATTCTAGTCGTGTCTTGCCACTATGTTATGTATGTTTCCTGTATGTGATGTCTCTCTATGCTCACATTCTGTTCCCTCAACTGGTTTTAACACATTAGCAGAGACACAAGCAAAAAGGAAATCTCCTTTTTTGATTGGACCAATTTCAGGAGTCTTGTCAAAAAGGAGTGGAACCTTTATTATATTGTCCTTTGATTTTTCCAGCATCTTTCGTGCATCTATTATCTTAGACTTAAATTCTCCTTTAATCATGGCAACCGCTTTGATATCCTTTAGATGTTTTTTACCAGCAAGATTTTCTATCCACACCACAATAGTTGGATTCTTTATTTCCGCACCGTTGACAGGTTTGAACGGCCCGCTAGACAAAGTAACCACAGGCCCGGAACCTATGTTTACTCGATTTTTTCCAGATGGATTTTCAAGATTACCCTCAATGCAAGAATAAGACTTCATCTCATTTGTTTGTGGATTAAGGTCGTAGGCACATACAAAATATTCATCCCTATGAACAGCAGTAACAAGGTCATTTTTCTGATTAAATTGGAAAGAAACGGTAGCAGTATTTGAGTTCAGATCGTTACCTGTCAGATATTTAGTTTTGTTTTGGCCGGTAGAGTATGCTACAACCTACAGTTTTTGAGGATTATTTAATTTTTTTAGATTTATTTTAGGGTCAATCGTAAATTTTCCTGCTGCAATTGCCTGATTGGGAAATACAATCACTGAAGAAGAGAAAAGAACGAGTGCTACAGAAACGAAGAATAAAGAAAATAGCACTTTGTTATTCACTTGCAATTTATACATTGTTTTTCTTTATAAATGGTTACAATATTTAAGGTATTTCTCCAAATTATTTTATTAAGTAAGACAAGAAAATAGAAAATTATTATTAATTCCAAATTAACATTGATATAGTGACGTGACATGACATGACAGTGCATAAATATTTCAGATGTTATTATTGCGAATTTACAACTGATTTAGACGTAGTATATCAAAGAACATGTTGAAGATAACCATGGGTCAAAACCCGTATATAGAATACTTGAAAGAGGTGATAGGATAGATTGGAACAAAAAACACAACAAAAAACACTTATTGTTATAGTAATATTGATTCTTGTTGGTGTCTTGTTGGTGCTACTGATATAATTGTTTCATTAGCAGTCGTGAATCAAGCCCCACAATAAGGCAGATCCAAGAATTGGGGTTAAGACCACAGAATAGGGTCTGGGAATTTTTGGGAATCGAATAGACCATTTATATAAGAATCCAGTCATTACCATTTTCTAATGAACGGTATGTCGCCATTGTTGTTTATACCCATACTAACTATTACGGTAGTGCTGTCATTATCGGTTTCTAATGTTTACGCTTTAACAACTGTAAAGAATACGACTTTTTCAATAGACATACCAGACAATTGGACATATGAAGAGGGCGTGCTGAATTCTTCGGTGACACTAACTCCAAACGAATTCGGTGTATTGCTTCTTAACAATACTGAACCCTTTAATGAAACAATGAAAGATGGAGGTGCATTCTCTTCGTTTGAACAGGATAGGACTTTTCCAATAAAAAACGCTGATTTTGATTTGTATGTGAAATATAAAATAGATAGACAGGACGGGATGCAAGTTACTTCTAAACAGAACGGAACAATTGACAATGAAACAGCAGTAAAAATCTATGGGGATGGAATAAAATCATTCAGTGGCATTAAAATTGTAGAATATATGATATGGCATGACAAGAAACCATATTTCATAAGATATTTGGCTAATGTAAAAGACTTTGAAAAATACTTACCAGAATTTGAACAGATACTAAAGACATTCAAGTTTGTAGATTAGCATAGAAGATTATTAAAGATAAAAAGTATATAGAAAAAATATAAAATGGTGATAAGAATCGATAAAGAACAATAGTATCAAACCTTACATAATTGAAATAATGGCAATGGGTTTGTCGGAAAAGGATAGTATGCAGTGTCTAAGTGACAGGGGTTTTTACATAAGTGTTCCACAGTTTTACATCTTGAAAAGAAAGATAAAACAATCTAGATTTGAACGTCTATCGTTAATAGCCAAAGAGGGATTTGTTGATCAACATTTGGAAAGAATTGACCAGTTGGGATTAATCAATAAAGAATACTGGAAGTTATACAACGCAGAAAAGGACAATTTCAAGAAGGTATTAATTTTACAAAAGATTGCAGAACTACAAACATACATCAGTCCCTATTATGACGCTTCTAGATATGTAATGGAAAAATCAATAAAATCAAATAATAATCAAATTGAAACCGATGAAAATAATTCTTTACCCGCTCTATAATACTGATAACCCTCTATTATCAGATCATGCAAATGAGTTAGACATTTTTTTAGATAAACCCTTTTGGATCTGGGATAAACAAAAACATGATTTAGATTTCTTGATAGATCGTAATTGTTGTTTTAATCATATTATTGGTTTACCTGTTAAGAACAACAAAGAATATTCATTATTTGATTATGAGAAACTACTATTCAATACGATAGAATAAATTCAAAACACTTGGATTCTAAAATCAAGGGGTATAGGTGTTACTACCTTTATGATAAGATATTTTGCTTGGAAAATTCTTAGTTCATCAGAGTTAGATCACAAATCTATCTTTATTGTTTTAGGGACTAGGGAAGAACATGCAAATTACATAAAGGAAAAACTACAAGCCTTATTTGAGAATTTCCCGATAAGATTAGAATCAAAATATACAGAATTATGGCTTAAGAAAACATGGATCAAGGTATTTCCCACGAAGAACATTAAAGATATTCGAGGCTATTTTGAGACAAGTTATATTTTTGTAGATGAATCTGATTATCTGGAAGATTCAATACAAGATGAATTAATTCATGCTATTAGTCCTTATGAAGAGAAATCAAATTGTAAAATAATTTTATGTTCAACACCTAACCGACCCGATGGATTGATGCAAAGAATAGAAAATGATCCTAATTCTAAATATTATAAATTAAAACTAGATTACACTTATCGTCTAGATAAAATATATGATAGAGCATTTATTGAAAAAAAAGAAACTAGAACCTGAATTTGAAAGGGAATACAACTTAAAATATTTAGGAAAAATTGGAAATGTCTTTTCGCCATTGCTGATAGATCAATGCATCAAGTTAAGTGAACCCTTGCAAGATACACCAATATCGAATTATAATTTGCATTCTGTAGGTGTTGATTTTGCTTTTAGTAGTTCAGACCGCTATTGTAATGACTGAACATCTAAACATTGAAGGTCAAGACAGAATCATTGTTAGGTTTGCCGAAGAGTATGACAAGGCAAATCCTCAAACTATTGTTGATATCTGTCATTCCCTTTATAGAAAACATTGGAATACTTTGTTTTACGTAGATGGGGCTAATCGTGCAGCAGTTAACTTGATGAAAGTGGCATTTGATGAATCCTTGAATTGGGAAACAAATGATGTTAGTCCAGAGATAATGAAAATTATTCCAGTTAATTTTACAACTGAACACAAACAAATGTTATCACATTTACACGTCATGATAAGCAAGAATTATCTAGCAATTCCAAAACAATTTGAGAAATTAATAACGTCGTTAAGAACGGCATACGCTAGAGAATATTCACTAGACAAAGAACAAACTTCATTCAATGATAGTTTAGATGCACTAAGGCTAAGTTTGAAAGGTTATAATATTAAATAAAAGTTAATTGTATTCCAAATTTAATAATAAATGATTAGAGATTATCTGAGTGAAGAATCGGAAAAACAAATAATCGAGCATTTTAATTCTATGGATTTTCATTGTATTTTCTGTAATAATCCTAATCCTGTGGATAAAACTAATGTCTACTGTGAACAGGAACGACTGAATTTCTATCCTCTAGGACAAGATATGTCACTATATAATAATCTTAGAACTTCCTTAAGAGTAACTGCTTTTTTAGTTTGTCCTCAGTGCAAAAATAAGTTCTTTGTTAATATTCTAGACCAGGGCAAAATAATAAAATAAAATGATATTTTATACTGATACTTCATCCATTGCGGTCGTCTTGGTCTTAAGATATAAATTGAATGCTTCTTCGATTGCTTTATCATGATCGTTCGTGCAGAGATGACAAGAGATTCTAAGCAGAGAGAACTATTTTTTATTAATTCTTAACTTACAAGAGTTAATTTGGTTTTTTACTTCCTGACGTAAACCGTTCATACTAATTGGTTTTTGAATAATTCTGTCTATTATTCCCATCTTTATGTCGAAATGAAGTTCACGAGGTTCAATTTCATA
>VBPR01000028.1 GCA_005877345.1 Nitrososphaerota archaeon | reverse complement strand
TAGGATATTTAATAGGGGAGAATAACGAATGTTTTATCTAAAATATTCTTCATAAAAGATACTTTTGCTAGAAATAAAAAGTTATGTGAATAGGATACCTCTCAATTCAAAATGCATACCTGAATGTATTACAAATCATAAATGCATTTATAGACAGACTATCGATATTGTTTCATATTATGTATGAAAGCACGAGGAAAAAATATACCTAAAAGGAGCTGATAATAAACTTAGCAGTAGACGTATCAAGTATCGGAGTCTCTTTGTTTTGGGGATTTGTTGTATCTGTACCTCTACTATTAGGCTGTCTACTGGCACTTACTACAAGGCTTTCCAAGAAAACTATTGCATTTATAATGGCATTTGGCAGCGGCGTGCTTGTTGCATCTCTTGCTTATTCCTTAATTGAAGAGGCATTTAAAATGTCACAGTCAATTCTTCCGGTAATTATTGGATTTATCTCTGGTGGATTAGCTTTTACTATAGCTAATTACTACCTAAGCAGACGTTCTCCTCAAGGTAACATCAGACACAGGAAAAAGTCTCATGGAACCGAAGCCGGTGGGGGAAAGGATGTCTCAGGTACTGCCATACTAGTAGGTTCAGTGATGGATAATATTCCAGAAAATATGGCGCTTGGTATTTCGTTAGCAATAGGTGGATCGGTAGATCTTGTTCTCTTGGCGGCCATTTTCATTTCCAATTTTCCAGAAGGACTCTCGTCTTCGGAAGGTATGGAATCTCATGGAAAAAGTAAAAAATTGATACTTCTTTTATGGACAGGAGCTATATGCATAGGAACAATTTCTTCTGCGATTGGCTTTACAGTATCTTCATATACAGAACCTAATGTCTTGGCAATAGCTTTGTCATTTGCAGCAGGCGCGATTCTAGTCATGCTAGGAGAATCCATGATTCCTGAAGCTTACGAGCAAGGAGGAGCGAGTATTGTAGGTCTTGGTATAATGGTAGGATTTTCGCTTGCCTTCATATTGGGAAATGTGTAGATATTCATTTTTAGAATAATAACACTTCGTGTTACTCGAAGCGTGCTATTATAATTAAACATGCAGTAGGAACGTGATTGAAAATTCAATTAAATGTCTTGGCTAATTATGCTTCTAACTTTTATTTCAGGTTTTTTCAATATGAGGACTTTAAATCTTTAATATCTTAACGGAGATAAGTACGTATGGACGCATTTGAATGTGTAACGACTAAACTTGATATAAGAGAATTCAGCTCAAAAGAAGTTCCACGTGAAATAAAATTAAAGGTGCTCGAGGCTGCGAGATTAACAGGAACGGGCCTTAATACTCAGCATTGGCGTTTTATACTAATCGAAAATAAGGAGAATTTAAAGAAGCTTGCGGAGGACAGCACTAGTGGAAATTGGGTTGCAAATTGTAATTTTGCAATAATAATTCTGACAAATCCAAAATATCATTTTCATTTGATCGATGCAGGGAGGGTTCTACAGAACATGCAGCTGGTAGCATGGAATTATTCGGTAGGTTCGGGAATATTTACAGGAATTGAGGAAGATGAATTCAGGAAGGATTTTGGAATTCCACAGCAATTGAATGTCTCTGCTGTTATTGGTTTTGGTTATCCCATAAAAAAATTGACAGGTAAGAGAAAGGACCGCATGCCCCTAAATGTTCTTGTCCGTAATGAAAAATATGGTATTTCGAATAAATCATAAGACAATAGCTTAGATAAACATAATGTCGGTGGATTCGAATCATAAATGTCTTTTATGTCATCATACTAGAGAATTTCATATTTCTGACAAGCATGGACAGAGTTATTGTTTAAAGTGCACCTGTAATGGATTCGCAGAATAAAACAATTTGCTAGCTGCTTGGATAGTCTAATAAACTCTTTTGTTTAGCCTTACGGTAACCAGTCTTTCCGTTAGAAAGCTCCAGTTCTGTGCTGTAATCTAGATCCTTGCTTATGCCCCATTCTACGGAGGGAAGTTTGTTCATCACCCTAAACATATTGGCGGTTGCAGCTCCAAATCCGGCATAATGATTGTTGGCAGCTACAATACCTATCTTGACATCTTTTTCATCTTGCTGAACTGTTCTGAATTTGTCAGACCAATATGTCATCTCGTGTTCTCTATCCTTCTGGATCTTTCCAAAGTTTTCTTCTTTAATGCTTCTATCTCCAATCAATCTAAGATAGACAAAGTCGGTTGTTACTATAGGAGGAGATTGTATTTTGTCTAATTGGTTCCACACCATACAAATATTATTGTTTGAAAAGAAATTGTAAGCTAAATCTGAAAACCATGATGGATGTCTCACTTCTACTGCATATCTGAAACTATCATCAAAGAAGAAATCATATTGTTTTAATGCTTCCAGTCCTTCTGTAATTTTTACATAGGGTGGGAATTGTATTAACAACGCAAGTAGCTTGTTCTTCAAAGGTTTCATTGCATCATAGAATAATGATAGCTCTTTTTCTACATTTTTGAATTTTTTATCATGTGTTATTTCTTTGGGAAACTTGGCAGTAAACCTAAAATCTTCTGGGGTTCTTCTAGCCCAGTTTTTGACCATAAATTGATTTGGAATTCTATAAAATGTAGAGTCAACTTCTACGTAATTGAAAACTTGAGAATAGTATGATAACCATAGCTTATTGTCCAGGTTGGTTGGGTAGAATGGCCCCTGCCAAGAAGTATAGCTCCAACCCGAGCATCCGATGAAAAGCTGCAATAGCTTATTCATGGTCAGCGTGGAATAAATTCATTCGTTCGTAAGGAGTTTGAGAGTTTAAATTCTATACCCTGTTTTGCTTTGTCACAATTCCATAATTGTGCCCTCCCTCTCTGAAAGTAGCTTCTCCATTAAATAGAGCTCAATAAGCTAGAACTAAGCTCCATGTCAAACCTTATTGCAGAAAAACCAAACAGAACAATGTCAATCCAACAAGAGCCGTTGAAGCTAAAAACAGCTTATGATTATCTTAATCGGCTTTCATTTACAATTAACGGTACATGTAATAAAACCGTAGAATTACTTCTTGGAGACGCAGTCTGCCTTGTAGGTGATTCAAGGATGATAAATCTGATATTGACAAAAGTAGGAGTTCATGCATTAATGCCAAAGAGGCATGGTGGCTTTGGTAGGAACTCAAATGTGTTTATTCTGGATGCTGGTAATTGTACTGACGTATATCAGTTTGTAGATTTTATGAAACAATATGGGCTGGATATCAAAGAGACTTTGAGGCAAATAATGATTTCAAGAGTATTTACTGTCTACCAGCTTACACATTTTTTAAAATATGAATTGTCCAAAACCATTCATGAACAAAAGACCAATGTGGTAATAATACCCGATTTACTTGCGATGTTCGCTCAAGAACCTGAGATAAATATTAGAGACGCACAATCTCTGTTAAGAGAAATCGCAGACCTACTTAAAGAAGTACCTTCCAAATACAAAGTTTTATTGATAACTTCGATTTCACTCAATAATAACGACAAATTATCACCTGGCGTACTTGGCGTAAGAAACAAGATCCTTTCCATGTTTAACAAACACGTTAAGGTTGATATGAACAAGACAAATGACAAATTTAAAGTGCTCATACAGGAAAAACATGATGTTGACTATGTTACTGTCAAGAAATATTTGTCGTTATCTTTTGAAGATGTATTGACTGTCGTAAGGAGATGAATTATTAAATGGGTAGAACGATACCGTCTTTCAGATTAGCTTGTATGGCAGAAGAATTAAAGTGGCGCAGTTTTCGTTCCTATCTAGATAAGGATGATAGAAAAAAATTTGATGAAATGTTTTCAGTTTCACGTCAATATAATAGCGCCTGTTCTAATTCCGCAAGACCAATTATCATACACAGCATTGTAATGGCAATTATCCTGCATCACTATAAACAGTTAATGGGATTGATGAAAAAAAATTGCAATAATATTGTATCAAAGAAACAGAATCAATCAGGCAGATAATAAGATATGACATTGTTTCCAAATGAAGATATATTAGCACAAGAAATTGAATCGTGGAAAGGATTTGCAGATTGCCTACGTGAGGAAGATAGAGTACTTTTTTTACAGATGTTGGATGAATGTTACCAATATATCAATTCAATCAATACAAAGGGAGAGTATTTTTCAACTGAATCCGTACTGATGAGTTTAGTTTTTGTGCAGCACAAGATAATCAACTGGTTAATTAACAAGAAATGCTAGAGTAGAGTAATAAAGTAACAAAAACATTCAGGCTAACATTCAAAATGAACTTACAATATGTGTTATTATTGCCGGAAGCTCCTATCTAGTTTCAACTGACTCGAGGTTTCCGAGAAATAATTTCGGGCGTGTTGTAATGCTGCTCTCTCTTCCTCGGATAAAACTGTACCCAACATTTGTTTGAATTCCAGTGCATTTACAACGGCTCTTGCACCATAATGATTATTAAAATATCCTCGCACAACAGCTGTTTCTCTTGATATTTGTTTTACCTTCTCAGCCCATGGTTTTAATTCTTCTTTTGAGTAAAGATAATTATACCTAGGTTTAACTTGCCTTCCGTGCCATCTAATAAAAGAGTGATTTGCTGTTACAATTGTGTCAGAAAGGAATTTCAGCTTATCCTGCTCAGGAGAGTCTGTCATGACTGCTGCTATATTGTAGTGCTTTAACATCTCCCATGGCCCTTCAGTATTCCAGGAGTGATTTCTAAATTCAACGGCGTAGTCATATCCACCAGGGAGTCTATCAAGAAATTCTTCTGTATTTTTGAACTCTTTAACAGTAAAACTTGGTGGCAGTTGAATAAGCACTGCTCCGAGCTTGTTAGAAATTTTTAGAGGTGATATCTTATCAAGGAATTCTTCCAGATATGTTATCGCCTCCCTATCTATATCGAGTCTCTTATTGTGCGTTACTATCTCAGGAACCTTAACTGAGAATTGAAAATTATCCGGTGTTGCTTTGGTCATGTTGACAAACGTTTCTTTTGTCATATATTTGTAGAATTTTTCATAGAATGTTGCGTCCATCTCTGCAGTGCTAAAAAACTGCGAATAGTATTGCAGTTTCTTAATTTGAGCATTTGGATAAAATACCTTAACCCAACCTCCTTTCTCAACGGGATCAGCATAACTCCAGCCAGAGCAGCCTATGGACACAGGCATTACAAAACACTGTACCTTAAGTACAATTAGTTTGTTTATTATTTTACAAAAATTAAGGGAAAATTGAATATGGTTCCTTTCATGGCTGGTGGGGATATACGGGGTTAATTCAGAAATAGTGTCTAAGGAGCTAATTCCGATTCCGCAGGAATGCAGTACACTAGTGTATGTAATCCATTTCGATTGTAAAAAAACAACCTAGGTATGGGTCCGGAGGGACTGATCTGAAATTTCATGTGGATCCTAATCATTTGGTGTTTCTGCCAATCTTGATGTCGTATTATCAATTCTAATGTTATGTTACACAATATAAGATACTTCTCTTATTCGGTCAGCTTATTCATTTGACTCCGAGCAAATAAGTAGCATCGCCATTTACATATGAAAGGTCAGCTCCTGGAATTTTTTTCTTAACTATACTTTGCTTATGTTTGTCTTAGTGTGGCAGGATTTTACAGTCGCAATTTTCCTGGGGACCGTCACAACTTTTACAATTTTTTGTTTCCGAATCTACAGGACCCCAACAGTGGGAACACCCCGTATTTAAATCATCGTCTGCCATTAACTACTTAAATCCAGTGATTCTATATAACCTTTTAATCAATCGATATTCATATGCAGTAATCAGGACAATTCAAAGTTCACGTAGCCATGTGGTGACAAATCATGTAGTGACGAATAAATTAATGTTACTAATATTAGGACAGGATTCGAGAGAAAGACTTGAAAATTATTGTCCTAAGCGGATTTGAACTTGGCATGTATGTCGTAATCACATTTGAAACAATTGTATTGGTTAGACCTCAATCGTTGCCTTAGCAAACCTGTCTGCTACTTCAGTAACCTTAATGCGCGTCTTTTTACCAACCTTTCCATTTTGTACAAATACTATAAATCCTTTAACCCTAGCGATACCATCGCCTTTTCCACTAATTTCCGTAATGTCTACCTCATATTCCTTACCCACCTCGACGGGTTTTGTCGTTGGACTACCTCTGTTGAAACTCTTACTAGCATCACCACCATAACTCCTTCCCCTGCCACGACCATAACTGCTGTCTCTGCTGTAGCTCATTCTAATATTGAATGGTGATACTCGTAATATATAGATAAAATGCAGATATCATTTTGAAACTTCATATATATTAGACAATTATCGATAAACTCTAGAAGGATAAAATATTTGATGTGCCAGTTGTATTAGAATTATGCCATTCCAGTCTTTTACATTCAGTTGGCACTAGAGCTTTTTGGTAAGGTGGTTTCTGCAGCAAACATCCGAACAGAAAAATAAAAGTCCAATAGTTGTGCTTAGATATCGAACGCCTTCGATTAGTTCATCAAAGTCTTTCGAGCAAGAATTGCAAGGTCTATACATATTGGTAAGAGATATCTATACATCCGTATAAAGCTATGCGGATGCTCCGTCTCATATGATCATCTACAATCCCACAAAGGAACTAATTTTATATAATTGCAATCTTGACTGTGATAAATGCAGATATATTTTAAAATTAATCGGCTGATAGTTACAATTTATGCACTTCGACTGACAAAGATTATTGTAGTTTGATTATCTCATCCCATGTTCCAGTTGCAGATAGCATATAGTATTTACTATGATTTCCAGATTCTAAGTTGATGATATCTCCAGTTGTAATTTGAATTTGAAATAATCTGTTCAAGAATTGCAGAAAGCTAGGTCCTGCTACTATACTCTTGGCTTGCTTTTCAAGTGGGTTATTGTAGTGCTTTTGCAGAGTATCAGTTAGTCCCAAACTACTAAGTTCTTCAACTAGGTCGGACAAGTCTATAAACTTCAAATTCCTTTTGTAGACGCGAAGTGTTGCCATTAAAATCCCTTCATCTCTTGTATGATACGATGTACAATATATCATTTCCCTGTTTGTATATACCACTCTATAGTTAGTTGAAGAGTTACGCTTAGGATTAAGTATATCGTATTAAATTACGATAAGTTGTTGAGTAATAGCATTAAAAATATTTATTAAAGAACGAGCGATGGAAAACGAACATTTGTATGTCTCATGTCTACATGTGAAAAGGAATTAACAACTTGCTCAGCGGAGTACAATTTACAAGTACAATAAAGTGAGTTCTAAAATTCTGTTCGGAATGTTGCACAAACTACCTTAAGAGAAATCTGTAATTCTGATCCAATGTTATAATGTTATAATTTGTTCGATTAATACAGATTATTTCATAGTTTGCCTAACACGCTAAAATTCTGGTAGATTCCCGATCTTATCACAGGGAATTGGGTTTGAGTCTGTTTTGAGATAATCAATCCCATGAATTGTAACTATTTTAATATCTGCTCCGTAGTCCCAGGTGTTGTTTGGACCAAGTATTATTACCTTGCACAAAATTCTACTGTATAAGTTTGACACTATATCCTTTCGAGTTACGAGTCTGCCCTCATGAATGCCATCGTCATCAATTAAGTGCTCAATTGCACTATCCATGCAGGTATGATTCTTGTCAAATCTTACTTTTGATATTCCATGGATACCTAGATTACGAATTTTAAATTAAATGAAATCAGAAAAGTTCTATAATTCCCGTATTTTCAAATAAATAGTCCGGCTGGTGACCTTTTTCAAAATAATTTTTGGAAATATTCGGAAGGGGGGATAATATCTGATTGGTAACGCCGTAAGCTAATCCTATTGGAGCTATTCCATACAATGGACCTTTAGTCAACTCATATAGGTTTGATGGCATTCCATCCTTGCCGACGGTAGTCATCGTTGCAATTACTTGCTGTGCCATACCTACTACTTCTCCACTCCTCGGATCTATAATAGGCGAACCGCTTGAGCCTCCCATGGCAACGATATCCGTTTGTATTCCCCATGGATTGTTACTTTTACTGTCATCATCTGGCATTAATCCCGCAATACGTCCAAATTGAATTATGGGGCGCAAATGGATTCCCATTCCATCTCCATGATTATTTCTGTACAGAACCAGCGATACTCTTCCACTCGGATAGCCACATATTACAATCTCATCGTAAAGTTTCAATTCGCCGGGTTCCTTGATATGTAAGAAATTATCTGAATGATGATTTAGCTTTCCTATCCCTATATCTAGGTCTAGCGATCCTATAAATCCCCTAACTTCTTTAACAGGGGGAAGTCTGATCGCCTTTATTATGTGATATGTGTTAAACTCTAACTGATCTCCTTTTGTGGTAATATTGAATGCAGAATATATTCCTCTCATACTATTTTTCTTATCCTTATACTGAGCATTATATTTAATACATTGACTAAAAATATGTGCCGAGCTGACAATGTATTCACCGCCAATGAAAAAACCTGTACCAAAACTAGTTATGACATCTTTGGTATCCTTGTTGGCAATACCTATCGCCACTGTTGCATCCTTAACTGCATTGAACTTATCAGCTTCCATCATCAAACAGTATACTGTTACGCAATTTAATAACCTTATAGTCCAGACTTTATGTTTTGAGGCTGATTTCCTAGATTTTTTTCACACTAGAAATTCTGGCATAATAATTAAGTACTTTCTCATATTTTTGGTAATGAGTATCCGAAGAATTGAAGTATCTGATTGGTTTACAAGGCTCATGCGTTACGAATTGAATCCATTATAAGTAACAGTTGAAGAAATAATCAGAAATATTACTTTACCAATGTTACTGTGTCACGGCCGATGACAGAATGCCCTACTATTAATAAGGCTACAAACTCAATTCATCAATATGGGTGCAGATGTTAAGGGACTTGTTGATATCCAAAAACATTTGAGGGATTTAGCAAGTAATGCAGATCCTAATACCTTCGATAAATGGGCAAATCGTGTCGGAACAACTGCAAAAGAAATATGTAATGATCCAGGCTGCAAACGTATCAAGTTGATTAAAGATGAATATGGTAAACTAAAGTTCCAATTTGCAGATAAGGAAGCAGTTGATTGTGTTATTCAGGCTATCAAAACACATCTAAACTCAATGCCCAGGACGCAACAAGTAATATTCAAAAGGATTTACTACAGAACTTGATAAAATAAAGATTCATCTTTAGGTTTAGAATTTGATTTTAGCCCTAATGAAATCTATTCCTAGTCTCAAATTTAAAACATTGCGATACAAATTATATCATACTTTTAGTAACATTTTTTGATACTATTATGCAAGACGCGTCATTATGTATTTTTTACAGCCTACTTGACTTTCTAACCTTTATTTCTGGAGGTGAAACTAGGATCTTTCAAATGGGGTCAATGCTACAAATTGAGTTTACATGTATATTGTAATCCATTTACGATCTAAATATAATCAATATTAGTCATTAAAGAATAATAAAATAGAAAAGTAAAACCGTAATTTTGTTGCACATCAAGTAATATACGGGCTAGAGGAAATTGTACCTGCATAGTATTCCTCACTATATGAACAATATGGAGCAACTCCATCTAATTTTCCATCGTAAACTGAATTAAGACTTGAACCAGTAAGTATTGATGTAGTATCCTATATACAAGTATCAATTACATGATGATGTAACAATAGAGCATCCCATTTCCAGCTTCGGCTGGAGTACCTTCCAGAAGATAGAACTAAGCGCAATAAATACAATTATCAATCGTTTATTGTTTTATCAGAATTAGTAACAATGGTCTCCAGGATTTTAACATGCCACATAGGGAAGTTCAGCTAGAAGTTTCTAATTAAGGCTTCTAAGAGGTACTTTTTATGATATAACTACTTATGGCTAACTTTAATTGGCATACTTTGGCGAACTATCTTCAATTGCTTTGGCACATTTATCACAATATTTCTCCAATATTACCGCTCCGTCAGTACTATACTTGACTAAATTGGTTGCAGGTTCTCCACATCCTACACAAAATCTTGAATTCTTTTCACTGCTTGATATAAGGGGCTCAATACTTTTCAGTGTCTTTTCTAACAAATCATTTCTACTCTATTTATGTAGAAAGGATGTATGAATGTTGCGTCTCAAAATGCGTGTTAATAAACGGCCTGATCTTTTGTGTTCTTTTGTCTTGTTCTATTGTTGACTATATGGTAGGTCGGAAAGACCTGTACAATAGGACACCTGGCCCGGAGGTTTGTGAACCATTTTTGACTCGATTTCCAGGCTCACTATTAAAGGGATTCAAAAGCATTTTTGATGGAGCATAAGACGTTGGCCCGGTTTCGTCGGTATCGAAGATTCCATCGGTTCTAAAAGTGAGTTCTTGATACTAGTAAGGAGGATTATGAAGCTTTAAAGGCCACAGAAGTATGCTCGCTTAACTGGATTTAAGAGATTTCATATCAATGGAGAAACGATACTTTACATTAGACTTGAGTAGTCTCTCATAAGCCTCGTTGACCTTCTGGATTGGGATGACTTCGACGTCTGCAGCAATGTTGTGTTTGCCGCAAAAGTCGAGCATCTCCTGCGTTTCGACGATACTACCTATGACCGAGCCGGAAATGCTGCGACGCTTGAGCAAAAGTCCAAAGGCAGAGACGGCGTGAGGCTTATCTACACCGCCGACAAGGGTGATGTTGCCGTCACGGCTGAGTAGTTGTACATAGGCGTTGACGTCGTGCTCAGCGGAAACAGCGTCGAGGATAAAGTCAAAACTACTGGCGTGCTTGTTCATCTGGTCAGCATCGTGGGAAAGGACAACTTCTTCGGCGCCCAGCGAAAGCGCATCATCCTTCTTGTTAGGTGAGGTGGTAAAGACAACGGTGTGTGCTCCAAGGGCATGAGCAAACTTCACGGCCATGTGACCCAGTCCGCCAAGACCAACCACACCAACCTTCTTACCCTTCGTAACTCCCCAGTGACGCATGGGTGAGTATGTAGTGATTCCGGCACAGAGCAGTGGAGCGGCTCCGGCGAGGTCGAGATTGGAAGGGACACTAAAGACAAAGTGTTCCTTAACGACGATGCTCTCAGAGTAACCACCATAGGTCATACCTCCTAGGTGCACGTCGGGTGAGTTATAGGTGAGAATCATGTTGGGACAGAATTGTTCGAGACCAGCATGACATTCGGGGCAGGAGCCATCGGAGTCAACCAAGCAGCCAACCGCAGCGATGTCGCCGGGCTTGAACTTTGTGACTGCAGAGCCGACGTGTGTGACACGACCAATTATTTCATGGCCTGGAATGCAGGGATAGACAGTCGGCATAACGCTCCACTCATTTCTAACTTGGTGTAGGTCAGAGTGGCAGATACCACAGAAAAGGATTTCTAGCCGAACGTCCTGTTCGCCGGGATCCCGTCGAGCGATTATGGTTGGAGCAAGCGGCGATGTTGGACTTCCAGCCGAATAAGCCTTCGCGTTATACTGACCATATGATTTAGAGTCAAGCTGAGTTGTTGACATGACAATCTGCTTTTAAATAATACGATTTAAGTATTTAAGGAATATTCGCCTTTTTGTCTTTGCTATATTTTACATTTGTTGCAAAATCCGTGTGGACCAGTTCTTGCAGAATTTTATTGGTCTACTCATTCATGCATAACAAGCATTTTTAATTATAGTCTTGTAAATCATAAATGGTAATTCCATGGTTTTGTTATAGTCCATTGGTAAAGGTGGATATTAATGTAAATTATATGTAAATTATGAAATATGTTTTTATGTCACGACGATATTTGCATGAAAAGAACTAAAGTCTTCGATCGTCGGGATAAGATTGAATATTCAATCGAAACATTATTAGAATTTCTGAAACTAGGAATTTTTTTGATCTAAATAAGAAGAAATTCTTTTTGAGCCCGTCGGGATGGGAATTGTTAACAATTCGGATCCGTGTATTTTTGCTCATTGAATTTTTCCCAAAAGGACTGCTACCAAGATGACGCTTAGAATCACTATAGTTAAGACAAGGATTAGACGCCTGATTGCACCGGACAATTAGCTAGCCTTACAACATCTGAAGTAACACTGCCTAGTACTAAACTCTTAAGCTTGGATCTTCCTCTGGGTCCAACAACAATTAAATCAATATGTTTATCTTTGGCATAATCTACTATGGCATCAGCGATTTTAATTGAAGCGATAATTTCGGTTTTGACTTTTACAATATCCTCTGTATCACTGTGTTTGTGTATTTTTTCTGATATTTTAGTAAGATATGCTTGCGCTTGCCTCTTAAAATCGATTACATGACTTGGAAGAGATACAGTATCTAAATTGGCCTGGGTTCGGACGACGTAAAGGACTACCAGTATTGCGTTATAATCTTTAGCAATTCTAGTTGCATAATCGACTGCTTTATCTGCTGATTTACTGGATTCATGTATGGCTACAAGAACTTTGGAAAATGTTTTCTTTCTCGCTAATTTATCCATTATCGATTTCCTGTTTTATTTTTCTCGATAGTTCTTAAAAAGTAATCCTACGATCTATACCATGTAACTAGAAAGAGGCTAAATATGAAGACAACACGATCTTTTTTTCATGGAATTCTATGAAGTGCTTAGAAAGCAGCTTGACAAACCTATTCCGAACTACATTATCACTAAGTTGATCGAAAATGCTCATGATCCCTAGTCCTGGGCATACACAGGTTCAAGAATTTATCATTGAAAAAGATCCCTCAATAAAATCGAAATTAGGCAAAACCGATTTGGGACAAAGCCAGATTTATGACGCTGACCTATTGATAGTAGTCTGCTCTAGTATTTCCAGGTCTGTAGGTCGATATGGTGACAGAGGAAAAGACTTCTATAGTATTATAGATGGTGGCTTTGCCTCTATGCTCGTATTACTCACTTCAATAAACGAAGGAATTGAAGCTAGTTTTGTAGGTGCGTTTGAAAACCAAAAAGTATCAAAAATTCTAAACTTACCCGAATATGTCAAACTAATAGGTATAATCACATTGGGATATCCAGCTGAACGACCGGAAAAGTTTGAGAGGATTGATATTTCAAAGCTTGGTTACTATAGCAAATATGGTAACCTTTCACCCCAAGGGAGGTTCATTTTGTTTATCTATTTTGAATTAAATTGAAACACTTGAATCTCAATTAGTAGGCTTATCTGGTGAACCAAAATGGATTCTAAATGTACAATTGAATCCATGGGTCTTCGGCCATTGGGAACCATAATGTTAACAATTCGGATCCAAATCATAGTCTATGTAGCTGGATTTTTCATTCCAAATTTAGCACGGCCTATTTCCTTGACTTATTCGGTGAAACATATATTTACTAATCTGAAGGATTAGCTTTGTAAACCTGATTAGCTTGTGCGTTGACTGATTTGTCAATAATAAAGTTGTCTGATAAAGTTCCATCGTTACTATAGAAGGTGCAATTTAATCTTGTGCTGTTGTTTGTCAACTCTAAGTTCAAGAAACCAAAACCTCGATACTGTGTTACAATATAAGGAATTTTTACTTCAAAATTATGAAGTTCTCCTCCGCCAGTTCCAACAGTAGCAAAGATGGTTCCATGAAATTTGTTAATATCGTAATTGTAATTGTTTTTGTTTGAATTGACTATTATAGGATTCTCTGAATCCTTGTTGTTGTATAATATTGGATAAGTTCTTTCATAATTATGACTATGCGCTTGTAATACCACATCCACATTATATTTATCAAACAAAGGATGGTACACATCTCTTAGAGTTACCCTTGGACCACACCCTTTACAATCATTTGGAGAAATATAAGCAGGTTGATGGTATGCGATTATTATCCAGTCGATGGTCGAATTTTTTGATATGTTTTCTAAATCTGACTTGACAAATTCATATTGTTTAGAACCTAATTCATATGGTAATTCTGTGGACATAATCAGAAAATGTATATTGAGGTGATTAAACGAATAAAATTCGCTTGACATGTTAAAATGCGTCATATATTGACTAGTACGAAAATCATTGTCGTGATCTCCTCGAACTATCCTAATTATGTTATCTACAGAAGAAATTATATCAAGCCAGCATTCTGCAGTTCTCTGGTACGAGAGGTCTCCCAGTGCAAGAATTAGTTCCGGTTTCTTACTTAAAATATTTTTTAAAGTGTTCCTGGAATCAACATTGCATCCCCAGTCTCCGACAGCTGCGAGATTAAATAAACTTGAATATGTATACTGAGGAATCATAGGTAGTAAGGACAAGCCGATATAAAAGAGAAGATAATGTGAGACCAAGATTATATATCTAATTCTATTGGTATTTAATCAGTTTCTTTAGTATCTCAAGATTTATTTGGATAAGAAAGATGAATTCGTAAGTATAGGCAATAAATTTAATATGCAGGTTTTCGGCCTTCGGGATTGTAATCGTATTAAAGTATTGAGTG
>VBPR01000027.1 GCA_005877345.1 Nitrososphaerota archaeon | reverse complement strand
GGTTTCGAACAACGTGGATTTTACGAGAGTCCAGAACAACTTAGATTAGCCTTATCATTCTGCGATACAAAATGATGAGTTGAAATAAATGCGTAGAGGTATTCTACTCATTTCTATCCTTGTAGCATGACTGATACTTATCCTTTCTGCTGCAATGCTTAGTTACATATTTAGACATTCTGGTACGAAAGGACTGAACATAATTAATTCAACAGGGGGGAGCGATGGACATCAACCCCCACCAAATACGCAAACATCAGCATCATTAGAAGAAAACAAGAACATAGGAAGCATTGCGAATGTGCCAAATAAATGCTTAGGCTCAGCACTTTGTCAAGACTAGTATCCTAGTTCGTTGTTAGCTTTAATTTTAGACAATATCACAATATTCTATTGAGCTCTTCTCTAAATAATAGTAACAATCGATCACAAAGATTCATATTGTAGATAGATTTAATCCGTTCAATTCCGCACAATCTGTTACCTATCATCTTAACGTAAAATAAAATTAAGAAATTTAATAAAAAGTTAGTACAACAGGCAAGAAACCGTGGTGAATAGCAGCTAATTTTCACCCAGTTTTTTGCAGGGCTAGGTTGAAATCGTGAGTTATGATGAAAAATGGTTAGGCAATGTTATTGTCTAAATGTCATTAATAGTATTTGGTAAAACTATTTATCATATAATCGTACATAGACATGGTAGCAAAATAGAATGGAAAAAAGCCGTCCATCTGCCATTAGAATTGTAACAATACTGGCTTTAGCTAACGGAATCATTCTTCTGGTTGGAGGTGTAATTACTATATATTTTGTTCCAACTATTATAACTTCACAACTAAGTAATTTTTCTAACCTAACTGATGCTAATCAGCTAAATCCGCAGATTAGATCCGGAATAACTAGTACGATAATAAGTGTGATCTACATTGTTGCATCCGTATCAGTCGTATTAGGAGCTGCGTGGTTTGGGCTGGCTTGGGGCTTGTTTACTGCTAAATACTGGGCCTGGTTAATCACTGTGATACTTGCCATAATAACTATAATCTTCAGTATTCTGTCAATAGGAGACATTGTAAATATTACTACATTAATTATTAGCGGAGCAATTCTTTACTACATGTATAGACCGTACGTAAAATCATACTTTGGTAGGGTTACAATACCGAAATAGATTTAATTTAGATTATAGTTCATCACAATGTGCATAGAATCTACCATCTCCATTCTCAAGTGGTTTTAGTTTTATACCGTCGCCGTCAGCAATTACAAATCTAAAGCGAAAGCAACGTGTACGAACGTAGAGGACACTAGTGACAATTATGAAGTAACTATATGGAACTGTACGACAAATCAAATATTTCGGTACTTGGCTATGCCAACCGTAGTAAACGAATAAAAAGCCCAGCAGAATAAAAGAGTATTAAAAAATACCTGTTAACAATATTTCCGCTTATTTTTTATTAATATACTTAATAGAGTAAATTTGTTTATTGACTTCTGAAAGTAATTGGTTAAGTTCTATTGGCTTTTTTAGAAAACTGTTTATTATCTCCTTTTTAGTATATTCTTGAATCAAATTATCATCAATATCATATGCTGTCATTAAAATCGTTCTTGCTAAAGGATTCAAATCCTTTACAGTTTTCAATAACTGCACTCCATTAATTACAGGCATTCTCAAATCAGAAATCATAACTGCATAATCTTTCTTATTTAGTTTGAGGTGTTGTAATGCTTTAACAGGGTCTGTAAATTCGAATACATTGATACCTTTAATTGTACATAAAGCATTGTGGAATAACTGAGCAGTTTTTACTTCATCATCTACGATGCTAACAATTTTGTTATCAGGCATTTTTAATTCACTAAGCTCCTTATTTAGGACCAAATAACTAAACCTCTAACTTTTTATAAACTTTAGTCTTAACCTTGAAACTTGAAAAATTTTAGTAATCTCTCATTTTGCCATTGGAAATTAAGTATGCTACTCATTATACTCCTTAAAATCAAATGAAAGTCACGCTTTAAATAGAATTTCTTTGATATTAATAAATTGTTAAACCTAGGTAACTGTTAAAATAGCTTACACATTCTCATTGATATCTTACGAATTCTTGGTCCATTTCTTATCTTAAATGGCCTATAATTCTCAATCAGGTACAAATTTTATAAGACAAGAGCAAAGAGTTAGGATTATTTAAGAATGCTAATATTGTTAGGTTGAGGAAGGAGCAAATTCACATAATATAGATCTATCTTTTATTTTTCTTATTTTTTCATAGTTGGCTTTCATAAGCACACAGACAGTGTCAGCCTTAGAAGGTGAGAATACGTGGAGCATTGCAGTTGCACCGAATAAATGCTTAGGCTCGGCACTCTGTCCAGATTAGTATCCTGATTCGTTTGAGATTTTTCAAAGGCGATGGATTTGTTTTAACTTGATACGCACAATGTCACACTTTGATATTATAATGGAGAATAATGGAACCCTTGAATCATAAAGTTATATCCTAAAGAAATTAGATGTGAAGAGGGATAAAATTGATGCTCATCGTAAAGATTTGTTAAGTGTCTTGAAGGTACACTCTTTGTTTGTAAACTCCCTACATTTGTCACTGTGTCGCCATTGACCATTATTAAAATATTCCAAATGTCTAGTATTTTCTCTATCCGTAGTAATGCGCTCATCACCATTCTTGGCATTTGTTGACTTTGTCATAATTTCTACTCCTCTTCTCATAATAAACAATTATTGTTAGAAGAACATTCCATAAAAACCTTATCTACAATAGTGTCTTAATTTTTCATTTGATAGTCGTAGTCGATACCAATGATATGTTATGATATCTATGTATATATCGCTCTTTGCTTGCCCTGAATGGTATTGAATGCAGTGACAAAAAAGCTGAATATGTGTAATTGCTCAGGCTATCAGATCAATCAATATAACGTCTACGGGGAATAATAAGATATTTTGATACTAATTTTTTACTTAGCGATCAGTATATAATAAAATAGAACGTTTATAATGTCATTATTAATAATTTTGAATGTTTCTGTATTTTTATATTTTAATAAATGTCATTTTGATATTAAAAATACGATAATTTGTATCTGATAATAAGTAACGATTATATAATTAATCATTTTTATATTAATGCACAATGAAAGAAGCAAGATTGTTAAAAATACTTGTCGAGGAAAAGGGTCTGGTGAGGTTGTTAAAGACACTTGGTACTGGAAGAGGATATGCAACTAGAGAATTGTTAACTAAATTGGGTGCATATGGATACGGACATAAACAGCTCCTTAAGGCGCAAAAACGCGGACTTGTAGCCCGAAAGAGCGTTAAAAATAAGGTATATAATAATTTGACTGAAGATGGTAAAAAACTTGTGAAACTAGCCAGAGAGATAGGAGTATAAAGACCTCCTCCCAAGTTTATTTCCTCTTCATATCCACTAAAATTATTAAAAATTGAATTAGATCTAAGTTCTTGATATCAAAATAAGTCTCGTGTGTTCAGTTCTTGAAAAATTGATATAACAGACTAGTTTATGTATTTTTCAAATAACTTATCATACAAACTATGAATATTTTTCTTTACCATTTAAGAATTTGGTAGTAAAACAAACTATACGCTATTCCAACAATCACTAATGTAGCTATCCCACCTATTATTAATAGTGATCCGCTCCTCATTACCAGGTAAAATTAGAAGTGACTATTTAAACTTTGTAACGAATTAACCCGCTGTTATTCCGATTAAATTTAAAAGAACATTACTGATTTCTTTAGTAGGTACGATTGCTTTCGGAATTCTTGCGACCAATATTCTTTCACAGTACCGGCATAGAGTATACCATTGACTCATGTAGTAGATATTAGATAGGCTTCTTTTTGATAACATACAACGTACCAAGTATTTTTGAGTTTATTGAATATAAATCACCTATTGTCAGCATAATTACAGTGATCCCTGCTCAATCGCGAGGGAATTGAGAAAGGATACCAAAAGAAGTTGAATTTTTACGTAGCACTTAACACAAACTATTACATTTTTACACTTTATTTTGGGAGATATCACTTATTATATCAGGTAGAATCATCGTTAACCATAAAATAATAAATCCAATACCTCTCAATAGAAACCAATTGATATGCCTGCCAAGTGGTAATACTTCTTAATTTAGATTAGATCCAACTTCCTCTTCTTTCACCGAACTGTATATACCAATTTCTTTCAGGATGGATATTACTACGGGAATCTCTAAATCTACTTGCATCGCAATGAATTCTTCACCAATTCCCGATAAATACAGGTTCCTTATGGCATCCTCCTTTTGTTCTGAAATCATTTTTATCTAAGTTGTTATCCATAGTAAAACCTACTATTTGATGTATTAAATTTGACTTAACATAGTTCTGTCTAGAAGGAGCAAACCTGAAAATTAGTGATCACTAATTTTAGTAGTTCATACGTCTCTATTTCTTCCATCATTGATATCAAAAGGGCATCCGGACTTAGCGATTTCAAAAGGTACAGTAATTGAAGATTACATTAGTGGAACCACCGAGGATGATACTAACTATGGTTTGTAATGAAATGACGAAATCCGATGTCGACAGGGAATCATATTAAATGGTACTACCGCTCATCACAAACTCACGACTACTTATACTGAGATGGTATTATCAACATCAGGTAGTATCTTGCTTTTTATTATCGAATTCATTTCCTACTTCCACATAACATTGTCAAGCTAAACTCCAGCAGTCATTGATACTCGTGAATAAAAAGTTGTCTTATTTATAAAATCCAAATAACTTCTTTTACGCCTCAAGAATTGGGATTTCCTCTGGAGTCTGTGTTGGAACAGTAACATATGTTGTAACATTAGTTATTGGCTCCATTGGAAGCATAGTAACATTTGTTGAGACAAGATTGCATAGGTAGACGAGATGATGTACAACTCTTCCCATTCTATTCAAACAATCGACAAATTGTCATTTGGACCTACGGCAAGATCCCAAATTCCACTGAGGATAAATTATTAAAATTTGCTAAATAAAA
Organism: Nitrososphaerota archaeon; assembly: GCA_005877345.1. Classification (GTDB taxonomy): domain Archaea; phylum Thermoproteota; class Nitrososphaeria; order Nitrososphaerales; family Nitrososphaeraceae; genus TA-21. Next base: position 13,522 of record VBPR01000027.1, on the reverse strand, counting down.
ATCGAAAGTTCATAGAGAGTATATATAATCAAACGAGTTTAAAATCGCAGTCTAGGACCAAAATGTAATTCCAGACTAATCCTTTCCTGTCTACCATCTCTTGAGAAGGTATTTTGTTAATTGCAGCACGATCCATATCATGGGACTGTCCCTCATACTGAGTATATTCTCTCACATCAAAATAACAAGCCAATTTAATAAAAAGAACGATTCTTATGTAAGAATCTTACTAAATATTGGAACCCCTATGTTTCCACTCTAGCATTACCGATTTGATTATTATATGTAAGTACTGTAATTCTTACCAGATTTATAATATAAGAGATGAGGCCTTTAATTATGAATTTGAGACTCACTAAGAATTAAATTTTGACATAAATCATGAAATAAATAGCGCAAATATGTAAATGATTTTCCTCCACATTTACAAAAAGTTACACTAGAGTTATCATGAGGTTATTTGAGTTGGTGCAGGCATTTTGTATCATGCTTTCACTTTCGAGATTGCATACACAATTTATTCTATTTGAGGTAGGCAAGTTTTTAAAAGAAACTCGCGCTCGTGATTGAAAATATGTGTTGATGCTAGGGAATGACTGGTGTCACATCGGCTGAAGACTCCACACGCCAAGGTGAAAAGGGATGAATTCTCAATGAATTGATTTATTTACTAATTTTAATGGGTCTTAACCAATTTAATTCGATATAATTGGTAACATTTTCATGTTTCATTTGTACTTTCCAAAAGTATTATCAAATTTAAACGGGGAACAAGTACTAAAAATTATACATTCAGAGTTTGGCTTAAATACCCTAGTATCTAAATATCACTAATGAGTAGCGTTCTATCGATAATTACGATTTTTGCCCTCATAATAATTACAATTAGCTGCTTGGACACCGTGTTAGTTTATGCGGATGATACCTCAGATCTTCGGTATTGTGCAAAGGGTGAAGCTAAAGATGGAATTAGCATTAAAATTTGTAGTGTCGATAAGGAAAAATGCGATAAGAATGTAAAGGAAAACGAAATCTCAGCTTCGTGTAACAAGATCAATTAGTTCCTTCAACTTCTACAATAACCTTGTTTGGAATTGAGTAAATCATTAAATCTATTATGTAAAATTTAATTTGCTTTATCAGTCATATTAGAACGCAGTATATCTACATTGCATTCATCATTAATACATGTTCTTTGACTATGATAGCCTTCGTACCCTGACTCCATTTTACAGTCGCCATTGATACATATCTGCGTCGGCGAGTCTGCATAGATAATGGACTGATTGATAGAAATTAGTAAGCTAGGGTAACTACTAAAGTAAAGACCAAACCATTAACAAAGTGGGAAAATCTCATACTCTCTAACAAGTTTTAGATATATTTAAGAATCGATAAAATTAATAGTGAGAATTGCAATGAAATATTTTTTATACAATTCTTTAATTAGAAGATAGTTTAATCAATACGGAACAGTGAACTTGTCGAGAGCTTAAACAGTTATGGTAAAACGAAAACAGATACTTGGTATATTGGGTGCATGCTTTGCTATAGGAGGTGGCATAACTTGGCTTTTTCAACAATATCTCAGCTCTGCACTCCTATGGGCGATAGCAGGTATAATAATATTAAAACTAAATAAAACTAGAACTAGATCGAAAAGATAATGACATTATTTGATACCCAGAATTGCAGGCAATCATCTAGGGTCATTCTCATCGCCTACCAAGGAGTAATGGAACTATTTGATACTTATTATGTTATATTTTCTGAAAATTTATTATTTCATTATACAAAATATTAGATAGTTTTTTTCAACAAATTTTTATTAATGTTTTTTCTAAATGATATCATCTAATTTCTTAAAAGAAATCATTCTATCATAATAGATTAATTAATGCAGATAGAAATAGACGAATGCGTTTATTGGATACTACATACTGTTGTATCAAGTGATTTACTAAAATATAATCACGTTACGGTAAAGGAAGAAGACCTAGAATTTCTTGTTATTGAAGCAAAGGATTATTGTATTGACTTGACTGGATTAACAAAAATAGAAAAAATTACAGGAATGAAGCTGTTACAGATGAAGTCCTTCAAGGGAATCTCCCATCTTTGGTTTGGAAGGAGAATGAAGCTAGTCCCTCAGTCACAGATTAGTAGTTAGTCTGAATATTATTCTGGAAACTAATGCTAAGGCATAATCTAATGAAATAGTTAACAGTATTAAAAGTGCATTATTATGTCCGATTTGTCGCAACTATCATTTGAATATTGTTATTTTTGAAGTTTGAAATAACATGAATAACATTGTGTTTTTGCATGAATAACTCCCATGTTACCGCAGGTGGTACATTTTTTATCATAATCAATTGTTGAGTCAGAAGATTTTATTTTTTGCATACAACTACCACATACAGGAGCCTCAAGTGCGAAGCTGGATAGAAAGCCTTTTCCACATTGATTACATCTAAGGCTGTACATTTTTCCTTTTGGTCGCCATTTTCTAAATATGTCCGTAAATCCCATATGGATTAATTGCATTGAAAGACTTTATTAACCTACATAATTAATTATTGAATTCTGCTGGAAAATGAACATGGCTGTATTTTATTAAATCCAAAATTAGAACACTGATCTAATCAAATAATCTATGGATAAATATCGATTTTTTCGATTCATGCGACCTTCATATTAAATAAAGAGGATATTAAGTGTGATTTTATTTAAAGTAAATATACTAAATGATCAAGATATTAAATAGGTAATAAGGCATTGAAAGATGAAAATAATGCATTGAACAATTTCACTAAATATGATCTTTTTGAAAATTGGAAAAATTTACAAAATTTTCCTACAATAGGGATGTTTAATGCCCTAACTAAGGATTACAACGAGTATCTGGAGGATCTGCTATCATTGAATAGGATTATAGTGGATCTGCAGAAGAACCTGTCAGCTTATTGGTTGCAAATGTCAAAAGCCAATTTCAGGGCCATTGAAGAGGTTATTCTGAAATCTAAATCCGATCCGGACTTGAAGGACGTTAATTCTGAAAAATTTAGACTTCTTGTAATTGATGCCTTTGAAGAAGCTTATAGTTCTCTTTTTTCCTCCAAGGAGTTTGCTATAGCATACAATGAGGTATACTCAAAGCAACTTGATATTGTAAACTATATTAATAGGATTGTTGAAAAAAATCTCAAGTTATTAAATATACCAACCAGGTCAGAATTAGATGAGGTTCTGAAGGATCTACAAGAGATGAAAAAGAATTTGAGAATTATGAAAAGCCGATATGAAAAACTCAATAGAAAATAAATTATTGGCATGGTATGAAAAACTCAATAGAAAATAAATTATTGGCATGGTATAAAAATGGCAATACAAGATAAGAATACTCAAAATCGTAATCTTGTTGACTTCTCAAAGGTAGCCAAGACTATCGAGCTACTTTCTAGAGATAACCATATTTCTGTTGGTGATACTCCAAATGATATTGTATGTGAGACTAGATTATACCGACTCTTACATTATCACAGCCTTGTAAAAAGGGTTTCTCATACGCCGATATTAGTGGTATATGCATTAGTAAATAGATCATATGTTCTTGATCTGCAACGAAATAAAAGTTGGATCCGTCATCTCTTGACACAAGGTTTTGATGTTTACTTACTTGATTGGAAATCTCCAACTAGAATGGACAAGTATGTATCATTTGACGACTATGTTAATTCCTATATTGATGATTGTGTCGAAATAGTTCAAAATAATAATTCTGCTGACAAAATTACTCTTCATGGGTATTGTATGGGATCGTCTATGTCGGCCATGTATACCGCATTACATCAAGAAAAAATTAAGAACTTAGTTACAATTGCACCGGTAATTGATACAAGTAAAGATACAACTGTTATAGCAAACATTTCACGTCAGATGGATATTGATAAACTAGTATCCTCAATTGGATACCTACCACCCGAAAAACTTTATGAAGTCTACTCCATATTAAAACCTTTTAAGCAGGGGGTTAACAAATATTTCAATCTAATTGAAAATATTGATAATGAATCATTTGTACAGAACTTCTTACGTATTGAAAAATGGTTGTATGACACTCCTCCAATAGCGGGTGAGACGATAAGGCAGTGGATAAATGATATCTACAAAAAAAATCTCTTATTTAAGAACCAGTTAAAATTAGGGAAAGCTAAAGTAGATCTTAAGGAAATTAATGTTCCACTTCTGAATATCGTTGCGGAGGAGGATCATCTTGTTGCCCCAGAGTGTAGCGTTCCCCTGAATGAAGTAGTATCTAGTGAAGACAGACGACTAATACGATTCCATACTGGACATGTAGGATTGATCGCAAGTAGTTATTCGCAAAATAATGTTTTACCAAAAGTAGGACAATGGCTTAAAACACGTTCAAATTAACTTGCAATCAATTTAACTTAAACATTAATGGCTTGTGAATCAAAAGGCTACAATATCGAGTCATTTGTTAGGGCTATTTTTGTGTTTTCTCTCGATCGGAATTACTATTACTTGAACAAGGTCTCCATCATCAATTTTCAAAGCTTCTCTTTCAGCTTCTGGAATTGATATTCTACCGCCACTTTGAATCGTAGTCTTGAACATGGCATGATAAAAAGTAAGACCTTGCAACAGTGAAAAGAAATTTTGCATTGCGTCCATTTGAAGATTAGAAAATTTTTTGAAAAAATCTTGCTGTGCCTGACTAGTGCTATCTATTGCCTTCTTATATGATTCCATATCTTCATTAAGTTCTGGCTTATCGCCCATACTTTAATTTTGAAAATACGTTTATTTAATACTATTGATTCCTTTCAAGAAATCAATTGCTATTTTAGAGAATATCTGTGGTTTTTCAGTAAATGGTGTATGACCACATTTTGGGATTACTTGCAAATTTGAATTAGGTATATTCCTATAATCTTCTGCATATTTCACGGGAATCATTTCGTCTTGTTCACCCCAAACAATTATCGTGGGTGATAATATTTTGTCCAGTCGTGAAGCCAAATTAGTAGTATTTCTTATTGCAAGCATGGTAGACATGAACGCATACTTCGCATTTGGAAGTTTCATTCTATCGATAAACCCTTCTATTGTTTGTTCTGAAACAGTATGGGGATCAAACGACATGTTAATGAAGGCCCTCCAGACATTTTCATGTGTTGGATACAACGATGCCAAGATATATTCTTCTAGCGTCTTAGTGGAGGTCTTCATGGTCCCAGCAGGAGAAACTAAAATTAATTTGTTTACCATATTATTATCTTTAATTGCAAACTCCGCTGCAACCAATCCCCCTAATGAAGATCCTACTATGCTTGTTTTTTTCACTCCTAAACTATTTAGGAAATCTTTCAAGAATTTTACGAAGAATGGCATATTATACTCCACCGTTGGTTTATCACTATAACCAAATCCGATTATGTCGGGCACAATCATCCTAAAATGTTCGTAAAAAAATGGGATCACTCTAGACCACCTTTCTGCAGAAGCACCTATTCCATGTAATAAAACTAACGTCTCTTTTTTCTTTAAACTATAATCATTATAATCAAGATAACGAATCTTGTTTCCATGAATACGTATGTTTTTCACTGGAATTTGAAGGGCCAATAATCTGGAGTCAGATAGATATTTCTAGGTCCACTTAATTACTTTTATGATAAATTAGGTCTTTTGTGATACCGGAGCCTGTCCGTATCTTCGTAACTATTACTAATTCCTCATTTACTTGGGTCAAAACTGAGTTAAGTGTACTTCAAATTTTCTTTAGTTTGAAAACAAATATCTCAAGTCATACTTGTTGAATACGTAACTTGATAAAAATCAAACATTAATTTAGCTGCAATACCAACAAAAGTAATACCAAGAATTAATCTTAATTTTTGTTCACTCAATTTGGACGTTAATCTTGATCCTATCTGAGCACCTGTAAACGCACCTACTGACAGTAATACCGCAGGGAGATATTGAGGATTTCCTAAGATTATATGTATCGATAATCCGACTAAAGATGTAATCATTAAAATGAATTGCGATGTGGGCGCAGCCAAATGCATCGTTAATCCGATAATCATTATCATAAGAGGAACAAATATGACTCCTCCTCCTACTCCGAATAAACTTGAGATAATCCCAGCAACAAAAGTACTGGAATAAAAAAGTACTTTTACCCACGTAGAATTAAATGACAAGGAATTTCCATTGATTATTGCTTTTTTATACATCAGATATATTCCTGTTCCAAGTAGTATTATTGCGAGTATTATCTTGAAATTACCTGGGTCGATTTCAGTTGAAAAATACGAACCTATTATCGCACCAGGAATTGATAATAGCGCCATTTTAATCCCCAATATGTATTGGATCTTTTTTGATTTAGCATATGCTATAGTTGAAGAGATGCTAGTAGATGAAACTGCAAAGAGACTTGTACCTGCTACTTGTGGTGGTGGCAGACCAAGGAATGTCAGAACAGGAGAGATTATAATTCCTCCCCCTATCCCTATCATGGACCCCAAAATGCCCGCAATCAAACCGATTAATGCAAAAAAAGGAAAAAGGAAAAACTCTTCCAAGTCTAATACCTATCTGTTCTTATACGATTGTAGTAACTTAATAAATTATTTGCAGGATTCAGTGTTCAATATTCTGGTGAAATTTATACCATGCCATTAATATGATGAATTAAATTTGGCTCATACTGACTGAGTCATAGTTGGAAGAATTTTACTGCAATATTTGTCAGAGGTCAATAGAAGCATTATCATTAGAAAACCACATCAAGGAATCTGATCATACTGCAAGGAAAAAAAAGTTGGAAAAGCAACTAGAAATTAATGATGATGAAATGCCAAAATCAAAAAGATCTGTTGTAGACCTGTGGAAAAAAGATTGACACTAGTAACGATTTATGATAATTTATAATATATATTGATTTAATGTCATATTTTACCTCCTGAATCAAAATCGTGTAATTTCCATTGATACTATTTATAGTTCAACACCTATGAGTTAATTTAAATATGTAAATTATTGTACTTATTGATCTGGAAAAACAAAAACAAAAAGGTATTCACGCCGATATATTTCACCCATTCCCGCTAATTTTACTCCACACTCCTTATGGTCTAAAATTCTTTGATTACGTAGCAAAGACCAGAATTGCAAAAGCATACGCTAGAGCTAATACTTACATAATGCCCGCCATAACGGCTATTGCGATATTATTAATAATTGGTGGAATAACAAATATCGTTTCAAATGTTTCTGTGAGAGAGAATGCCAAAGTTATAGGACTTAGAGGCAACCTTCTTATCCCTATAATAAATCCAATTCTACCGCTTACTTACACTCTGATGGCTCTCATAATAAGTGTCTTCATACATGAGGCAGGGCATGGTATCGTTGCTAGGGTTTATGGAATAAAGGTGGAATCAACCGGTATTGCTTTTGTACTCTTTATTCCTGTTGGAGCTTTTGTTAACCTTGATAAAGATGGATTATCCAATGCAACACTAAAGGAGAAAAGTGCAGTTCTTACGGCTGGTCCGCTAAATAATATGATTCTTGCTACAATCTCACTGGCCTTGCTATTTGTGTTACTATCCACTTTGACTCCACTCCCTACAATAGCTGTGCCGAAGAGTGGACTTGAAATAGTCAGCGTCACAGAGGGATCTCTAGCAGAAAAAATTGGTCTCACACAAGGGTCGAGCATCCTGTCAATTGGCCAAACTGAAATACGCAGTCAAGAAGACTTATTGCAAACTCTAAAATCAAATATTGGTAAACAACCTTCAATTGTATGGCAGGACAGAGAAGGTAATAAAAAAACAAATGATTTATCAATTCCTGCCAATAGTGACCCTACCAAACCCATTCTTGGTGTTAGAACGGCGATGGTATCATTAGATCCCAAGTTGGCTCTTGAATTATACAAGAAATATTTCACGTTTGATATAAATCATCTAGTTCCTATACTTCCGCCGCCGACATTAGCCGAACAACTTGTACCTTTTTCAGATTTTATGGCGCCAAAATATGAATCAAACATTTTCGGTTCATCATTTCCAATAATTGCAAATTCACTCTTCTGGCTATGGTTTATCAATTTTAATCTCGGAATATTTAATGCTCTTCCTATTGCCTTTTTGGACGGAGGTCAATTGTACGGATCGCTAATAGAGAGCAGATCCAAAATTGATAAGAATCGTCTTAAGAATATCTCATCAGCGGTATCTACAATAACAATAATAATTGTGGCCTTAGCGATATTTCTACCGTATCTGCCTTTCTAAAATAAAGAGTGGGAAAAAGCAAGTACTTTCCAAAATATATATTAATAGAGATGTTCATTTTCATTGTGGATACAAGCCGGAAAGGACCTTAATGACCTTGCTATTGCATTGTGATAGTAATTGATTATCACTATTGGAAGTAAGGATTGTAAAAAATCAGACCGAGTATCTAGAAGAATGTTAAAGTGAGTAATGAAAACCTAAGCAATAATTCTGTAGATGAGAGTATTTCTGCACTAGAGAACAGTGGCAAAGTTAAACAACATTCTGATTCTTTATCTGCTAATCAAATTCAACATACGAAGAAAATTGACGAAGATTTCTTCAAAGATATGGTTCTGAAATCAATTCCTAAGGAGTCACAGATTACAAACATAAGATTTGAAGGTCCATATGTTGCTCTTTATACTTTAAATCCAAAATTTTCGTTAACTGAATTGACTTATTATCTTTCGTCTCTTTCAAAAAATGTTAAAAAAAGGTTTGTCGTAAGAACTGATCCCTCAATTAGATTATCTGAAGAGGAAACAAGATCAACAGTAATAAAGATGTTACCAGATGAGGTTACAATATCTGCTGTATTTTGTGATGATGCCACAGGCGAAGTAGTCCTTGAGGTAAATCGTCCTGAATCAATAGACGCCGATATGGTAATCGAAATTGCCCAGGCAACCGGTTGGATAGCTCATACATTACGTTCTCCGCATATTCAGTCGAGTTGTATGAACATGATTCACTCTACCCAGAAGGGTTCTGCAAAGGAGAGAAGTTTTTTTTTACAATCCCTAGGCAAGAGAGTTTTTAGACCTCCACTTGTTTTGGAAGGCAACGATTCGAATTTAAATCTCTTCAATCAATTAAGTGAAAAAAATTCAGAAATTACTGAACTTAAGTCTAAGATTAGAAATAAGGAGGAAATAGTTATTTTCTGTCTGGGCGGGGTTAAACAAGTTGGTAGATCATGTTTCATTGTCGTAACTTCAGAAAGCAAAATAATGCTAGATTGCGGCATTAATCCTGGTGAACCATTAGCAATTTCAGCATATCCACGATTAGACTGGTTTAATTTTGATCTGGATGAAATAGATGCCGTCGTCATAAGTCATGCACATATAGATCATCAAGGATTTTTACCAACACTATTCAAATATGGTTATAAGGGTCCAGTTTATTGCACAGAACCTACTCTTCCTTTAATGACACTCCTCCAATACGATTCCGTAAAGATTTCTAAAAGCAATGGAACGTTTTTACCATACGAAACAAGAGACGTCAACGAAGTTATTAAACACTGCATAACGTTACCTTATGGAAAACCTACAGATATTTCTCCAGATATCACTATAACATTCAACAATGCTGGACATATAATGGGAAGTGCTACTGTACACATTAATGTATTTGGGACTCATAATATTCTTTATTCCGGTGATTATAAATATGCCAGAACCCAGTTGTTGGATAGTGCTGTTTCTGCTTATCCTAGAGTAGAGACATTGATAACTGAAAGTACATATGGCAATACAACCGACATAATGCCAGATCAATCTATAGTATACAAAACTTTTACGGATGCTATCAATAGGACTTTGTCTGTTGGGGGAAAAGTGTTGATTCCTGTTCCTGCAGTTGGAAGGGCCCAAGAAATAATGTTGGTTCTTGATAAAGAAATGAGAGAAGGACGTCTAATGGAGGCTCCGGTATTTATTGAAGGCATGATATCAGAGGCAAGTGCAATACACATGTCCTATGCACATTACCTTGGATTTGATGTCAGAAAATCGGTGTCCAATGGAGTAAATCCGTTTCAATCAGAATATTTTACCGTTGTTAATGGGTATGAAAGAAGGGAAGAGGTATTCAATGACGAGAACCCAAGTGTAATAATGGCCACCTCTGGAATGTTGGAGGGAGGACCATCCGTCGAATATTTTAAGAAAATTGCACCAGATAAGAAAAACAGTATAATCTTTGTTTCGTACCAAATTAATGGAACCTTGGGACGGCGGGTTATAGACGGAGGCTTGATGGAGATTAGCATGCTTGACGAAAAAGGTAAAGTTAAAGTCATTCCAATCAAATGCGCAAGTCAAAAAATTGATGGATTTAGTGGCCATAGTGATTTTAACCAAATAATGAATTTTACTGCAAGAATAAAACCAAAAAAAGTATTGGTTAATCATGGGGAAAGATCAAAATCAGAAAACGTAGCAAGTACTATTTTCTCCAGATTCAAGATAAGATCTATTGTTCCAGATAGTCGCGAAATTATTAAATTGAGATAGACATTAATCCAAGACGTGATATTTTGGAGCGAAATGAATTGTCAATAATTACTAGTAAATAAATTGACCTTGCCGGTCTTAGGAAGAAGACTAGTAAAGTTTGCACTAATACTTGATTCAGATTGGATTCTACGTACGATATTCTGATAAATAGGGAATAAATTTGCCGAGTTACCTAGCAATGATGATAGGGACAGGCCAGAACGAGCCAAAATGCTTGATTTGTTCAGTATCTTTTTAGATATGTGGGTATAATTATAACTGTAATTGGCTATAAGATACAAATGTATTAATTGTAATATTGTACTGAGCGGGGAGGGCGCATCTAGACATTATCTTGCTAATCCTACCCATAAACTTGAGAAACTGCCCCCTCAATTAAAGCAAGCCAAGAATATTGACTCTTCTTGATTTCTGTGATGAGATTCCTATTCTCTTATACTTTCAAGTGTTGAAACTACCTGCCACAGCAGCGTTCGTATGTGAGATTGCATCTGTGGATTCTGAGTCACATTGTCTAGCATACTTATAGTATTTGCTGCCCTGACAGAAATAGATCCATTTTTTTCATCTTTTATTCCAGTCAAGATCTCTCTTACAATATTTCGAATGTTTTTTTGAATATTATTATTTCTAGCTATACTGTCCAGAGTACTAATTGCATTTGCAAGCCGCTCTTGATTCTCTTTGTTCCTTATCTCTTTCTTTGAAGCCATTGACATAACACTCTCCACTTTTTTACCTTACAATACAGTGACTTTTGAATGTTTTTACATACTTACTGATATAAATTTATAGTAAATCTAAATTTTATTAGACAATACAAATTAATATTATCAAAATTCAATTCTAATCATACATGTCGGAAGCGGACATAACAACAAAGAAAAGCATTTCACAACCACCGCTTGATTTACTTTTTAATCCTTCAGTATTATCAAAGAAAGATGTTTGGGAAATAGATATCTCATTACTATTAGAAATGTTGTTAAAATTAATCAATAATAGTGGAAAAAAAGACCTTCGAATGTGTGGGATAGCTGCATTATCTTCTTCGCTAATCTATCGGTTAAAGGTAGAGAGCATCTTACAACTAGAAAAAATCTCCAAAACCAAAAAGGGGATCGAGGTTGTTGATATCAAACCTATTCCAAATTTGAAGCCAATTGAAATTCCTTTTAGGATAGAACCTACTTATCCCGTGACTTTAGAAGAATTATTGCACGTACTTGAGAACATGATTAATGCCTTGGCAAATCCAAGACCTAGGAGAAATCAACTCAATCTGGAATCTGTAGAGACATTCAACTTTGATGAGTATTTAATGAAGTTTGAGAAGATTTTGCAATCTTATGAGGATATGATTTTTGATATAGTAACTGCAGACAAATCTGTTGAATTCAAGAATCTTACGTTAAAAATGAACCAAATAGAAATAGTGAGGTGCTTTATTGCTCTTCTATATCTTGCCATGAAGAGAAAAATTTTTCTTGAGCAAAAAGATGAAGAAATATTGATTTCATTAAACGAAAACATTGATTAACAAAGCTTAATTACTTAGACACAGGTGCCTCAGTCACTTCCTGACGGTGAAATCAGTGCTAGAATTGAAGCAGCTCTGTATGCTGCTGGTAGGCCCTTATCCATTAATGACTTGATGAGGGCAGCAGGAATAAATTCAAAGGAAAAAGTAGTCCAATTATTAAATGAATTAGTTAAGAAAATGCAAAAAGTTTTGACTGCTCTGGAAATAGCACAACTCGATGATGAGAAATTTGTATTTCAAGTGAAACCTGCATACATGCCCCTTATTCGACGATTTGCTCAACAGCCCCTGATCCCGGTGGGCGCCCTGAAAACTTTATCATTTATTGCTTATGAGCAACCAATTACATCAAAAAGGTTGGTTCAGATCCGTGGAAGCCAGGTTTATACCCATCTCAAGGAGCTAAGAGCTCATTCATTTATTGAATCAGAACGTTTAGGACGAATGAAAATATATAGAACAAGTAGAAAATTCCAAGAATATTTTGGAATAAATGATCTCAACGTACTCAAAAGCAAAATGATTGTAAAGTGATGATTATTTTAACTAGATAGAAAACCTCTTAATATGGAGCTATTTCATTTATGGAAAGATGAAAAAATCCATAGAGAATCTGTGCGGGCGGAAGTACACTGGGGGTAGAAAAATTGCCATGCGCGGTAGACGCAAATTTGAGATAGATAGGTATCCGAATGAGGCCGTAATTGGAAGCAATCTAAAAGTGACGAGAAGAGTGCGTGGAAATAACAACAAAACGGCTCTAAAAACTGTTGAATTTGCAAACATTTCAAATCCCGAGGAGAAGAAAACTACAAAGTCAAAGGTATTGAGAGTTATCAAAAATGCAACTAACAAAGACTACGAAAGAAGAGGGGTAATTACTAAAGGTACCGTTATAGAAACTGAATTAGGACTGGCCAGAGTAGTATCAAGACCAGGTCAAGTTGGTCTAATCAATGCAATCCAGTTAAAAAAATAAAAATGACTTAAAACACGAGCTTTATCTTGAATCCAGTTATTCCAAACTAGGATTTAAAGCACGAAAGAATCATTACAATCTTTATTAAAGTCCTAAAGCAAGGCAGCTATGTCTTCAGCCCCATATGATATTATAAAATCTACCCCCGCTCTTATCATAGAAGCAAAATATCCAATAATCCATTCGTTTTCATCGATTAGTCTATTGCGCGATGCAGCTTTTACCATTGCATATTCACCAGAAACTTGTTGAACCGCTATTTTACAATTGGCCATGTCAAAGATTCTACTTATCAAATCGATATTATTAAAAGAAGGTTTTATTGTTATTATATCCGCTCCTTCATCTAAATCCATTTCTATTTTTCTCA
>VBPR01000248.1:3162-4343 GCA_005877345.1 Nitrososphaerota archaeon | reverse complement strand
CTTACATTGGAAATGATTAGCAGAACACTATTTTTAGCCCAATTGTTTGATAGGGACTTCATTTTCAGTTTCCACAAATCTGTTTATAGTGTTGAATACAGTTCAAGTGTTATAGCAAAGTTTTTCTAATTTGTGATTGCTGAAATAGCAAAAATGATGAATATTCCTATTTAAATGACAATACCTAAATATTGCGTACGATCTTTTTAGGATGAAAACTTATTGCGAACCCAATCGTCTCTAATGATCTTCCTCCTTATCACAATATTTGTTGTTTCTTTCGGCACTATTTTGTTTGAACTTACGCTTACTAGGATCTTCTCAATTATTTTGTGGTATGATTATGCTTTTATGGCTATATCCATAGCATTTTTTGGGCTTGGAATTGGAGCCATTACCGTGTACATCTCTAAGAGCAAAACCAAAATTGATGAAGAAAAAAATAAAGAGATTGACGCAGGTTTTATCCCTTCTAGAATAGTTCAGTCGTCCCTTACTTTTGCAATTTCAATTCCTATCTTTTTATTTATAGTAGTATATATCCTACCACCAAACATTAACTTTATTTATTTATTTTACCTTGCTTCATCGATTCCATTCTTTTTTGCAGGTATGACTATGGCACTAATATATACTTCAATGCCCAAAGAGATAAGTAAGCTGTATTTTGTGGATTTAGGGGGAGCAGCGATTGCTACTCTTATACTTGATCCTTTCATGCAGAAACTGGGCGCAGAATCTACGCTGCTATCGTTAGCAGTAATAGTTAGTGCCTTTTCTGTTGCGGCTCTCTTGTTTTTTTTAAAATCGGCGCATAAGACAAAAGGGTCATCTAAAGAATTACTTAAAATCGGAAATAAGACCAAATCGTACGTGATAATTGTACTTGCTGTAACTACGATCATAACAGTGGTAAACATATATAGTTTTGATAAGATCCTATCTATACAGCCTGGCGAAAGTAAGGGACTTCATCAGACGTTAGCGGATCCTTCTGTTAAGCTTTTATCAACTGTGTGGAACTCCTTTTCTAGGGTAGATGTCTCACAGAACTCGAGTCTTGACCTTAGCAAGGACAGAAAGTTAGCCTCAATTCTAATCGATGCAGACGCTGGCACTAATGTTCCTCGTTGGAATGGATCTGTCTCTGATTTGCAATGGCTAAAAGGAGGAATGGATTA
>VBPR01000248.1:0-3060 GCA_005877345.1 Nitrososphaerota archaeon | reverse complement strand
GGCTCTAAAAAAGTTACCGCCGTTGAGATAAACCCATCTGTAGTATCAGAAGTCAAGAAATTTGGGAAATTCGCCGGAAACTTATATGAGCGTAATGACGTGGATTTGTCTATCGATGATGGTAGACGTTTTATTAGCTCTAGCAATATAAAATATGATATAATAGTTATAAGACTCGTCGATTCTTGGGCTGCACAGCTTGCTGGGGGCTACGCACTATCGGAAAATTACCTTTATACAGTGGAAGCATTTCGAGACTATCTTCAACACCTAGATCAGAATAATGGTTTACTATCTATGGTTAGATGGAACATTGAATTACCCAGGCTCATGCCTCTATTAATCGAATCATTACGCCAGGAAGAAGCCGGAAAAACAATTGATGAGATAGCTAAACAGATAGTAATTATTGACGATTGTCGTGATCGATGCAACAAAGAAACGGCAATAAGTCCTGTCCTGGTATTGGTAAAGAATAGTCCTTTTAACAATTCCGAATTGAACATAGTAAAAAATAAAGTAGCAAAGAATAACGGTAAATTCATAGCTATGGCTGGTCAAATTGTTCAGCCTCCCTATGACGGACTACTGTCTACAAACAATTCTGATCGAAATTCTCGTCTAGAAAATACTCTCAGTAATAATAATCCTTCCACAACTACACCAAATTGGCAGCGACCAGTTTCAGGACTAAAATTACCAACTGATGACTCACCTTTCTATTTTGCAAAGGAATTGGTACCAAGACAGATGATAACGCTATTGGAAACGATACTAATTTTATCTGCAGTACTAACAGCAATTTTGATATATTACTCAAGGATTAACAGAATTCAAAAAAATGGACATATACGATTCCATATTCTGTTTGTTATATTAATTGGACTTGGATTCATCTTTTTAGAAATTACCTTTATCCAGAAATTTTTACTCCTTCTAGGAACTCCTATACTGGCTTTAACTGTCATTTTATTTTCGATTCTACTCTCTACTGGAATTGGTTCGTATTTGAGTGGCCGTCTATTTGCTAAAGAACCCTTCAAAGCTATAGCCGTATCCATACCTATTTTAGTTGGGATAGTTTTAGTATACTATAGCTTTCTGCAAGATATTATCTATTCTAATATAATCCTACAACTTCCACAAAGAATCGCGTTAAGTGTCGCGCTTTTATTTCCAGTTGGGATGGTTATGGGATTTCAATTCCCGAGTATCATTAGAATGGCTTACACCCCCGCTCGATTAGGACCCAATGCAGAACAATCCGATAGAGAGAAAAATACGGTTGTAACACTCCTTTGGGGCGTTAACGTGATAGCCTCAGTGGTCGGAACGGTGGTTACAGTTATATCATCAATGACAATTGGTTTTAGCGGCAACTTACTAATTGCAGCAGGATTATACTTGGCAGCTCTCTGCTCCGTAGTCTTCATAAGACAAAGGGAGAAATTACGTATCATCACAGAGAGTATGTAAGAGTAAGAAAAGTTTACAACCGAGAAGCATGTAAAAGCGTAACTCAATTTTCTTTTATCATGGATTTTTTTGGTATGGATGGAGTAATTTCAATTATATTACGTTGACTAGTTGTTGGTTGCTCATTTACACCAATAGTATCTGCGTCAGTTCGCTATGTCGGAAACGATGTAGATTTTATTACCAAATTAGCCGTCTGATTTGATATTCAACCGAGTATTAATAAAATAATGAGGAACGGTATTCAAATACGGCGATTAGAAAATCTAAGTTGTAGGAACAATTCTATAAATTCTAGATATATTGCCTGGGTGGTCATTTGAATATTCACTGTATGAAACTATATATAAGTAACCATCGGGACCGGTTTGGATATCCGTTATAACATCAAATCCGGTTCCCAGTACTAGTTTAGATATTTCATTAGGATTGTCAGCGACGCGGTCAAATAAGCCAGTCTGATTCCTGTTGAATTCTATACCGTTCCTCTTCTTGTTTATTTTAAAGAAGTAAAGGTTACCATGTGTATAGTCCCCTACAAATAGATTATCTTTATATTTTTCTCCAAGCTTAGAAGAATTTAAAAATCCTAATGCAGTAACACCAATAGCATTCTTCCAGCTGAACTGTGGGTCAGAGTACTTTGATCCTGGAAAATTAACTAAGTCAGACTGACTTGCATTGGCAGAAAGTGGTAATTTTAATTCTTTCCAAATGTCGAGCCCATATGCGCGTAGATCAGTTTCTGTTGCATTTATTCGGTTCATCGGCCCCATAATTTTAGACCAGCCACTGTTAAAACCAGGTTCCACTAAATTCAATTCATCATAATGATCTTCACCATTTTCAGTATCCCATAAATTCCCTGTTACAGGATCAAACGCCAGTCCAAAGCTATTCCTGATTCCATACGCATAGTATCTATTTAGTAAGCTAACATTATAATTAATATTGTTGTTAATGTCGCTAGCAGAAGTGTAGTTAATTATATTGTTACTGTTGTTAGTACTAATAATACCGGTAAAGGGATTATCAGGTGCAGGTAAACCATTTCCTGGATTTACTCTTAGAATAATAGACGTATTATCGGGAGATGATCCGTATTGAATATTTTGAAGCTGGCCACGATGTCCTATGTGACAACACAGTAATTGTTTTATTTGTGCAGCATCTTCATGAATTGGAATTGTCCTATTTGAGGTCGTTACATCACCAATAACTACATAAAGATAGTCATCAGGTCCGACGAGTACTTTTCCACCATTATTGCCTTGACCTGGTAATGCAGGCAAATCTAAAATAAGTGTTGGATTGATAAGCTTGTTGCCATCCCAAAGATATTTGTAAACTCTATTTCCAAGCACCTCGCCATTTAATGTTATTTCAGTATAGTAAAGAAATACTTGAAGATTCCCTGCCAATGAGGCATTATCTACATTAATTTTTCTTGCAGTTATTCCAAGTAATCCGCGCTCATTAAAAAGATCACAGCTCTTTTGAGTATTCTTTATATCGCACAAGCCACTCGGAAGTGTTAATACTGGTTCATTGCGCAAGCTTCCATTTGTAACTAGGTCCACAGTC
>VBPR01000026.1 GCA_005877345.1 Nitrososphaerota archaeon | reverse complement strand
CCCAAATTAGCTCAGAATTTTAACATGTACTTGGTTTCAATATAAAGTGGCAAGCAATTAGAAAGACAGCTAGTTTGAGAATCAGCTTATTATTTTGAAAAAATCTTTTAAGAGCCCTTTTTGGTTTTGAGATAAACCATCATATGATTCGATAAATTCTTTTTCTATGGATATATGTTCTTTTAATATGGAACGAAATTTCTCAATAGTTATCGGAGTTATGGTATCTATTTCACCGGTGGTGTAAGCATAAATATATGCACTAATGATTTTTATTACAAAAGATGGTATTGTTTTTAATAGCAGTAGAATGCTTTTTTTCATGACGTCATTACCAGATGTATTTATATTCATAGTATTAAAGTAAGATTCAAGGACTTTTATTCTGATATTTCCTAGTTCTTCAATGGATGATGCAACTAAGATTCCAGTCTCAGTTAATCCATAGAAAGGAACTCCCTCTAATTGGAGTGCTTTTGGTCCTCGTCTCAATGGTAGGCGACCTCCTTCCTTTACTACTCCTGATGGTATTAGAACTTCATCGAGATCTTTGAAGATACCAGAGTAGATATTTTGCCATAATATACCGTTGTTCCTTGCTATTGCGTGAGCAATCGATGTTCGTGTTCTTAGCTCTGGATTTTTTTCCAAAGCTAGATGAATTATAATACCTCTTTGTCTTTTGGCTTCACCTGTAAACTTATTTTTCTTTGTTTTAAAAGTATCAAAGATGGCAATGTGCGCATTTTTCTGCTTCAAATATCTTCACCAATATTATGAGAATAGCATAATTTTAAATTATTATGTTACTCTCATGTAAATATCAAATTTATCTATGGGATTATTCAGGGCTAAATGAAATCAATAATCGTGTGCTGATCTTTTACGTCTTGTTTAAAAAGCAAATTTAACTCTGTTTGCAGTGTGTTTATCCTGCTTGTCAGGTATTCGCTAATTTTAAATTCTGAGGAGATGTTTAATGCAGTTTGTACATATTTTTCAACAGTCCCCCGTGTTACGGTTGGTAATAACTCATTATGACATTCTAGGCAAAGACCTACAAGTGGCATTCTCCTGTATTTTTGTCCACATTTAGAACACCTAAAGGATTGTGAAGAATAGGCCCTTAAATTTCCCATAATATCAGGTAAAATGTGGGTCGTTAAAACCATGGACATTACCTCGTCTACATCAACGGCATTAATCAGCTTGGCAGTACTTATTTGCATCTTTAGTTTTTCTTCCATCGTACTCAATGTTGAATACAAACTATGTGATTCATCTAGCATAATATTGTCTGTAGCATGAGTGAATTTATAATCAAAGAATTCATTTGTATGTCCTAGTCTTTTTTTGATAAGATCTATATTATCGATAACATTGGTTTTTTTTTCCATATCCCAGGAACATCTATAAAAATTCAATGGGTATCTTTCATCAATATCGATGTTGTGGGCTTGCCTTTGTACTTCATGTGGAAATACTAAAGGTTGAATAAGCAATGGTGCATCCATTAGTCCACCAATTCTGTCAGGCAAATACTCCCTTGAAAAATTCAGAAAGATATCCATCAGCAACATTATAGAATCTGCATCACCATCACAATCTCTTCGTTTTGCAGAATGCCAGATGGGCGAGCCAAGACATACTTGAGAATTGACAAATCCGATAACTCTCCCAATTATACCGACGGAGGTATGTGGTGCTAAACCAACAATCAAATGTCCTATCAAGTCATCTATGGAGTTCATATCATAAAATGCGTCAACCCCATAAAATCTTGTCAGTTCTTCATCTACAAACTGAGCAATTTTCAGAAGGTGTTCTGCAGCATGGATTGGTATAATTATATCTTGTATGAATAGTTCTAGCAATTGATCTGGTGATTCTAAATCATTGCCGATATAATCTTTGAGATACCCAAGCTCTCTTAATTTTGCAATATTCGTTTTAACCCATTTGGGTTTAAAGTGAGTTAAAGGTTCATTTGTAGCGTCAAAACGTATGGTCCCATCCTTAAATGTATACAAGTTGTTTTTTTGCCTTAAAATTCCCTTTTCTAGAGGTTCTGCACATCGATTTTTACCCATGAGGGATTTAACCCCTTTCAATGGTTCAACTGGTTGTATGCCAAGATGCTTTCTTGCTTTTTCAATAGCAACCTTAAGAGGATAACTGGTTGGAGAATGTGTTTTTAAACGATTTCCGCAAATAGGACAAATACCGTTTGGTTCCTCATTATTAAGTTCGTGTCTACAGGTTGAACACATGATGTGAATTGGAGTATTAGAATGACAATCTGGACAGCAAACGGCTAGGGATGGTGATTTACAATTCTTACAAAATCTGTTCGCGATTTCAATATAAAGTGGTTTTTGCAATGCTTTAAGAATATCCCTGGTAGGACCACCGTTTGTTCCTATAGGAAATAAGACATGAACAGGGGGTTTCATTTTTCTATCTGCAGCTTTTTCTGGACGTCCGACACGAACTGCAATTGAAGAAGAGAACTTTTCTTTTATGCTAACATTTAGTAACTTAGAAATAATATCCAAAATGTGTATTTTAACATTATTTGGATCACTGTCTAAAGGAACAGTTGATTCTAAGAGTTTATCAAGATTTGTTTCGTATTTGATACATTCGGCTATTAATACTGTTAGGAGATATAGTTGATCAGGGTCATCGATTCTTATTTTGCTGTCATCAAGACAAAGGGAGTGGATTATGCCAAGTTTTTCAAAAATTTTTTTTACCTCTGAATCATTAGTAAAAAGCTTTTCTTCATTGGTATTTTTTATTACCTCTCTATTTTCTAGTAATTTTGTGATTAAATTAGTAAATTCATCTAATACTAAAGCACTCCAATAAAAAACGTATCCAGGATAAAGAGGTATATCAAAGAATTTGCTAATCTTGAATGCTTCAATAACCGATGGTTTTTTTTCCAATGGATGTTGTATTAACTCGAGTAATCTTTCACTCTCAAATATCTTCAAGTTTGAATGAGAGTGCATTTTTGTGAGTTTGCTTTCTAATTCCAGAGCCCATATTTCTTCAACATACGATGATGGGAGTAATTGAGTATTATTTTCAAGAAAGTCACCATAACTTATTAGGATGTCTCCTAGATAGAGAATTTTTGTAATCTTTTTAGCTATGGATTTTGCTTGACTTACTGTTTCTATCTTCATAATACTTCCATCATTTAGTTTTACAATCGGTGGTTCGATACTATCTACTAGTGCAATAGTAGAGGCCTTTCCTGGCGCGTCAATTTTTATTTGCGTACCCACAGCAATTGCATAATTTAATAATATTGGAATGGTTGGGTGAATTCCAATTGTAGCGAATCCAGTGTTGCAGCTTCTACCATACCGTAATCTAAAACCACCAATTTTCTTCTGCATTGAAAGAACCGGTCTCCCAGTAATGACTTCAGTCATCCTGTGGGATACTGTATCGTCATCCGCAGTCTGAATTGCTCCTTCAAGACTTTTGAGCCAGTCCCACCCTTCTAATTTTAGAGTTTCAACTATCTTCAATATTTTTCTGCTTCTGCCTATCAAACCGTCATTCATTACTCTTAGTGCACCCCCACGAACTCTGTTGGTAGAAACCCTTTGTAGATTCCGATGACCAACTACTTCTACAGGGTCCGTGTCAACTCCATCAATTTCCACAGGAAGTGAACTTATGCAACGACTGACATCCTCGTCAGAAACCTTAAACTGGAAATTACCTACCTCTCTTTCATAAATTCTTAATTCTTCAACAAATCTACTAATTTCGTCATCATATGAATTAGCAACATACTTATCTAATCCGATAATCTTTCTCACATGATCGGCGATTAGCATTGTTAAGGCAGCTTCGGTCCCCCCTGCAGATCTTATTGGACCAGCAAAAGAAACTGATAGATATTGAGAATTGTCGGCATTTGTTTTTATTTTAACATCATATATCCCTTGCAACGGAGCTACCGTTACAGCTTCTGTTACAACAGACAGTCCAACTCTTACTGCGTTGTTTAACTTTTCCTCTATAGTTACTCCACCATATTTTCCTAGGACTATTTCTTCCGCTATCTTTAGTGCTGTTAATTCTTTTCCTAATTCTGGCAATAGCGTTCTTAATCTACTAGAAATGTCGATTTCGTGTATCTTTGCTATCCTGTCTGGTAAATCATAACCAATTTGTGATTCAACTTTTTCAGAAATATCAAGGCCGTTGTTTTTAGCTGTTTGCGCAACAGATATGGAATTTTCGATATATTTTGAAATTTTTTGGTGATACTCTATATAATGAGAAGGAATTTGAACGTCTTTGTTTTCTTTGATATTATTACTCAATTTCTTATTGCTTTCATAATATTAGTAAATTCTAACTCCCAATCTTTCTCTTTTTCAATCATGGTACCAATAACTATGATGTCAGCTCCTGCATTAGATATTTTTTTGGCAGTCTCAGCAGAATTAATTCCTCCTCCAACTATTAAAATTCCCTTATAGAATTTTTTCACAGTGCTTACCATCTCTGGTGGAATATTTTGTGATGCACCAGATCCTGCTTCGAGATATAAAAATCGCATACCCATGTAAAGAGCTGCTAGGGCGTACATTACTGCGATATTTGATTTGTTGAATGGAATGGATTTGGCTTGGCCTATGAACCATGCTGTTGATCCATTACCAATAATAAGGTAGCCAGTTGGAATGGCTTCTAGATTATATTTATTGACGACCAATGCTCCCTGCGCCTGGGCTCCTGTTATGTAATAAGGATTTTCAGAGTTGAGTAGGGAGCTGAACAAAATTGCATCCGCAGCTGGTGATATTCCTGTGATATTTCCTGGAAATAAAATAACTGGGATCTTAACATTCTTCTTTAATTCTGTCACAAAATTGGATAATTCAATTTGATCCGATGTTGATGAGCCACCAACCAATATTGCTGAAGCACCAAGCTCTTCTAATTTTTTTGCTAGTTCTATGGTCTTAAATGAGTTTTCAGAGTCTATAAGTGGAAAGCATAAGGTTTTTTGCTTCTTTATTTCGTTGATAATGTATTTTTCGGTGTTTTGTATTTCCATCATTTCTCAAAGTAATTACTTCTATAATAATAATCTCATTAGAGAATTTAGAGGTGTTGAATACTTGTTTCAATAAGTTAATTAAAGTATGGTACTATACAAATTTGTATAGTAAATGGAAAATAGCGATTTGAATTATGCAGCCATTTTAAATCATTTTATTACAAATTCTATATTTACAAAGAAGCAAACATCAATTATTTATAATAAAATGTTAAAGGCAAAACCTATTGATAATATAAGTTCTGGTGCGTATTATCGACAATTAGGTCAGTGTAGGAGCAAGATAAGTAAGACAGTTTATACGATGGTGTTATTGCAATTGCTAAATGCCGTCGACATAGAAACATTTTCGGTACTTGGTCGATTGAATAATCAACTGAGTGTAATATTCAATAAACAGAGTGATGAAATTGATCCATCAGTTTTGAACGATGTGATTTCTTTGATTGATAATGTGATTGAGAGGCTAGTATTGATATAGTAAAAATTTTATAAATATGTGTATGTAAATCACATGATATCACATGAATATTTTTGACATTAATTTAGAATATTCATTATTCGATGTTATAATTTCAATTACACTTTTTGTATTATCCTTTGTTGCATTTTTTTATTTTGGTTATTTTCGGGACCTGAAAGAACGAGTTAAAGAGAATCAGAAGTTTAAGGATATGTTAATTGATGGATATATTCGCAAGTTTGATGAGTATAATGATATCATTTCAGAACTACGGACTAAAATTGATATGATTGAATTAAGAATAAATCCGGAAAAAAGTACACGGATGGAAGATGAGATTGTTACCAGTACCGATGCTGTTGATGAGAGGTCACGCAAAAATATATCACATAATGTTACTCCCGAGATTGTTACCAGTACCGATGCTGTTGATGAGAGGTCACGCAAAAATATATCACATAATGTTACTCCCGTGATGAAAAGCGTGATTATCACAGACAAGAAAGACGATGTAAGAGACGATGTTGCTCTGCATTTGAATACGGTAAATTCTATACTTAAAATGTTAGAGGTACCGTTGACCTCGAGAGAGATTCAGGGAAAAATTAAGAAATCACGTGAGCATACATCTCGATTGCTGAAAAAACTATATTCGGAAAATATTGTGATTAGAGATGAGACTATGAGGCCTTTCAGATATAAAATCACAAATGAAGGTCGTAAACTGTTGGAACAGACAACAAATTCACCTGGCTAGATTTGTCATAATTTACTTTTTCATAATTTAGATTCTCTTTAACCAGTGAATACACCCATTGTTTACCATTTTTTGATCTGTTAAGTTGTTTTTTTAGATAAAATCGAGACAAATAGATAGAAATAACACTTAATTGGATCGCTTCATAATTCAGGTCTTGGTAAATTCTTAATAAATCAGTAGAAGTGAATGTATGATATCTAAAGTTCTCAGTAATCAAGTTCCATAATTTTTGACCTAATTTTCTATCGGTTTCTTTGTGTTCGATACTTGTATCCCTAGAATTTTTTTCAAAAGATTGAACAAATTCGATTAAATTCATTATTTTTTCTCTTGATAGACTGCCCTGTAGTGTTAGGTTGTATGTTTGTCCATTTTCATCTTCCAATTCTATTTTAATTTTTTTCGTAGCAGATGACAGATCGGGAGTTTATATCACATAACACTTAACAATTGAAGTGATTAACAAGTTAACAAACAGCTCAGCTTTTGTTAACTAATTATGATGCGGTAAATTAAGCGTTATTCTCTATTGTAGTTATCAATTTTCCAATACGTTGACCTTAACTCTTTCCAGTGGAAATAAAGGGGTTATATCAACGTCTTAACATTGTTGATCTCTGTTAAATTAGCCTGCATTGGAAATAAAGGGGTCATTTAAATGGCTTTTTTTTCCTCCAAATTAACAATCCCTAAAAAATGGCTAAAGCCTCCACCCCTATATTTCTCATTGAGGTTTGTTTTTATTTTTATTTTTACTTGTTATCATCTATAAAGTACTAAAAATTAACAAACAAATAAACGAAAATTGATTTAGGACTTTTTATTTTATATATATGCCATTTACTAAATGAGTTTATTATATTGAAATTTATTATATTGATACAAGAATTATATTGATACAAGAGAAAGAGAGGGGTGTCTGAGGCGTCTGCAATTGGATGATGATATCCTAGACACTATTTTTGATAGTGCGATTAAAAATAAGAATATCATAAAAAACAGACAAGTTTTAACCATCGACTATGTACCTGATAAACTACTATTCAGAACTAAAGAAAGCACCACCATCGCGCAATCACTATCCGTTATATTAAAAAAAGGTCGTCCGTCTAACTTGTTAATCTTTGGAAAACCAGGAACAGGAAAGACAGCAGTAGTAAAAAACGTTATCGAACACCTGTACAGTAAGACCAATCAACTAGGTATAAACCTTAAAGTTCCTTTCATCAATGCGAAAAATTCAAACACACCATATAAGATCCTTTATGAAATTGCGGAATTACTGGACATCAATAAAGAAGAAAGAAAAATGCAAGTTTATTTCACCGGATTATCTATGAGTGAAGCTACTGATAGAATCCTTGATTTCATAAAACGCAAATCAATCAAAATTGTGCTTGTTATAGATGAAATAGACTCACTTGTTAATAAAAAGGGTGATGATATTCTCTATAACTTTACAAGAGCAAATCAACGAATTTCGTCAGATCAGTTCATTAGTTTAATCGGTATTTCAAACAGCTTAACATTTAAGGATAAACTAGATCCAAGAGTAAAAAGCAGCCTAAGCGAAGAAGAACTGGTTTTTAATCCATATACGGTTGAGCAATTAAAACAAATTCTAATCGACAGATGCAAACTTGCATTTTATGATAATGTTATTCCTATGGGCGTAATCAATCTCTGTGCTGCAATCGCAGGTAGAGAAACAGGCGATGCTCGAAAGGCGATAGATCTTTTAAGAGTTGCAGCAGAAATCGCAGAAAGATCAAGGACTTTGAAGATAACCGAGGATCATATAAGAAGCGCACAACAGAAGATTGATAGCGATACTAACTTCGAGATTTTGAGTAATTCCACTCTACACACCAAATTAGTAATACTTTCAATAATAAAATCTAAAAATGGAAGTACGGGAGAAATTTATACAGTCTATCAATATTTTTGTTCAAAACTTCAGCAAGAACCCCTAACTCAGAGAAGAATGACACAAATAATAGGAGAACTTGATCAACTAGGATTAATAACTACGAATATAGTCAACCAAGGACGCTATGGTAGGACACAACGAATCAAATTGCATATTCATATTTCATCAGTAAAAGAAGCTATTAAAAACGATCGCCTCTTATCAGCTTTTATTGACGACATTAATAGTTGAAATCTTTTTTAAAGGATTGAAGAGTCGCCAGATTAACTAATATACAAATTCCAGGGGTTGGAGTGATACCCATTGTCTGTTGAAATTTTGTCTGCTTTTGCCAGGCGCCAGAGTTTACTATTAATGTACCTTTGTATCTCCCAACTTGAGTAGTATGTACATGTCCAGCATGAAAAACATCCGGCACGTCATCTATAACCAACATGTCCTCCGATTCTGGAGCTATCGGCGTGCGGTTACCGTAGATTGGTGACAAGTGTCTAGATCTTAACAAAATTTTCATCGGCTCCACAGGTTTTGAATAGCTCAATCCAGGCACTGTTGCAATAACATCATCCAAACTCTGGCCATGAAACATCAATAGCTTTACTTTATTCAATTCAACAAGTGAGGGATTACCGATAATACTGAAATTTTCCAATTGTTGAAAATCACGAAGGTTTGTTAAAGCACTTTGTGGTAAAGCCCTCCTTCCGGGATCGTGGTTGCCAGGAATCAAAAATACATGCATCCTTTTGGGAATTTTTTCTAGTAAAGCTGCTGCATATGACATTTGACTGTTGACATTTATGTCGATTAATTCTCTATCTTGATTAGGATAAATTCCTATTCCGTCAACTATATCACCTGCTATACAAATAAATTTGATTTTTCTTACAAAATCATCATCCGATGATAACCAAGCTAAAAAATCATTGAATTCCTTTTCCATGAAATATTTGCTGCCTACATGCAAATCTGAAATGAAGGCTACATATGACTCTCTACCTGATTTAGAAGAAACATGTTCTGGAATATCAGGAAATATAATATCTTTAATAACAAAATCATTTGAATTTCTTTTACTAGGTGAAATTTCTAACATTAACATTTGATCCAAAACAAGTGTTGAAGCCTCATTAATTAACTCCCGAGTTTTGCAAACTACAGGAATACTCCCGGTAGTATCATCTATAACTAACTCTACATCATTTTTTCTATTTCTCTTAAGCATGATCAAACCTGCGACAAAAACAGAATCAACAAGTTTTCCCCTTTCATTCTCATTAGCTAGAGAGCTAAATCTCGACTTATTCCTAAGATCCTTAATATATTTTATTTTTCTTATCTGCCTGCTTTCCGATCGAATTGACAAGATTTTCAATGTTTTTTTATAACGACTATCAAAGAGTTTAAAAAAATCCTTCTTATCCTCAGAATTTATCTTGTACGTAGGATCAAAAATGATTTTATAACTTTCACCATTACTCTCAGTGTTTGTGTTTGTTATAACAGGTTCATCAGTGCGATTAAGGTCTCGAGAAATAACACTTTTTATATCATCGATTAGTATTGGAGACTTCTTTTTGAATTTATTTTTAGCATCCACTATGGTCTTGACTATTTTTTCAACATCACAATCGAGAGATTTGAGAAAGACAAAAGCATCAGGATGAACTTGATATCCCTTATTTATCGCATAAATCAATGCAATAGACACCGAATCCAAGTTTTATTCAACAGAACAATCATAAATCCTAAAAATGTTTTGTTTTATCCATATTATTAAAAAGCACAAGCATTATGGTGGGATACATGTACAAATACAACTTTAAAAAAAGGGCTCTTCATCTTGGATTTGGTATTATTCTATTTTTGATTTTCTTTGTATTTGGGACATCAGTCTCATATGACAAATCTACTTCAACAGTTTTAAAGGAACAATTTCAAAATAAAATCAAAAACATTGATAACATAGGCATATTCGTCAATAACTTTCTAATATCGACTCTAATGTTTGTCCCGGGTATCGGAATTGCATTTGGCCTCTTTTCAGGATTTAGTACTGGTAATATTTTTATGATCATAACACGAGATTTACCAATCCAAATACCACCATTACTCGTTTTTTTGACAATATTTGGAATCATGGAACTTATTTCTTACGGAATAGCTATCTCTAGAAGTTATTTACTACTAATTCACATTTTAAAAAGAACAAACATTAAAGAAAATCTTATACATACTGGCATTGAAATTGGCATCGTAGCAATAATTCTATTTTTTAGTGCTATTATTGAATGGGACTTAATAAGACAATCTGGAAATATGAATTTTTTAAGATAGCATAAAAACCAAGAATCAAAAGTAATCTCGGTCTCGGTCAAATTCCAGATATGTTTTCCGCCTAACCTGATCAATAACCAATACCGACATTGCACTAAAATCCATATTCTCTAATTCATTCAATTTACCCCTAAAGACCCTTTCTTCAGCAGTTGTCAAAAATTCAAATACCCAAACTATTAGCTTTGAAGTGTCTATTCCCTCATTTTTAAGGTATAGTGCTATTTCTGATTGCATAAAATTTTTCTCTGTGCTATTGTTCCAAGGCCTTGGTATCAAAACTACGCTTTTCTTATCTTGTATTACTTCAACTAATTCTCTCTTCTTATCTTCAATGTCCTCAGTAATATGAAAACTAAGAACTCTTGCCCTATCCAATGGAACTTTTGCCCTTGAAGCAGCAACTTGAATAGAGCTAATCCCCGGCATTAATTCTACTTTATCACTACCAAAGATTTCCAGCAACCTATCAACAACTTCAGACTCTGAAAAGTTTACATCTCCAGTAAAAGGAATCGTACAAAATTCATTTTCTTGCATTTTTTTGTGCACTTCATTATAAGTTTCATCCTGATTCTTCATTGTTACTTCATAGACCTGATGAAAAGTAGGAATAATCAAATGTCTTATTATTTTTAATGTATAGTTATAACCTATTAGATATTTGGATTTTCTTATTACATCTCTCACTACATCTGTTAAATACCTTGACGAACCTGGACCCACACCGACAAGAAATAACTTCTTATCTTCAATTCTATTTTCGGCCACACGAGTACTTATAATGATGTCTATATTTTACTTACTTTCTTTTTATGGTGATTTATTTTTAGTTAGAAAGCAAGCATTAGAAACTTTTAAGACATTTTGAATAATGTTACTATTGGGTTCCAGTCCACATGATGAAACTGCAGGGGATCCTTTGCAGGATATTTTACCCAACCCTTCACAATTGCAAAGCCATAATTTTTCGGTATATTTTTAATATCGATTTTAACTTTAAGTTCCGTACCCCATCTTCTTTCAACAAAATACATATCCGAAATTTCAGAAAAAGTGAATACAATATTTTTATCACTTTTTTCAATATCATTCTTTAATTCAGTAATACCGTAACCTTCTATTGGCAAAAAAACATTCTTCTTTTCTTTAAATCGCAAAAGTTGTCGCTGTGAATGTACATCATGAATTCTGTATGACATGTTGGTCTTCGTTATAAATATGAGTCTTTTTTCAGTTACAACCAACATTCCCTCCCTTTTCCTTTTCATAAAACCGTCTTCTCCACCCCATATCCACATTAGATGAGCTTTAATCTGTTCATCCCATTCTAACAACATTTCCTTTCTTCAATAGCACAAATTTATTTTTTTCATCAATCAATTCAAACTCAAACAATACGTGATTTTACCCTTCTACCTTCCATAGAGAGGTCAATTAGAATATAGACATTGCACGCAATTCATGCAATGCTTTTAATACAAATGATAGTAAATTACATATTTGAATGTTAAAAAAAAGCTCAACAATGTTAGATCAGGAGGACAAGGCAATAGAAATAAATCTCCAAGGCAAAACTCTGCAGGAATTAAGAACTAAGTCATTAGAAAATATAGAGGAATTCTGGGCTCAGCAGGCAGATAATTTGATATGGAGTAAAAGATGGGATAAAACTCTTGATTGGAATCCACCTTTTGCAAAATGGTTTACTGGTGGTTTGATAAATGCATCCGTAAATTGTCTTGATAAGCACATTAATAATATTACAAAAAATAAAGCAGCAATAATATGGGAAAATGAATCTGGCGAGGTTCGAACTCTTACTTATAACCAATTGTATGTAGAAGTAAATAAATTTGCAAATGCTCTACGCAATTTGGGTGTAAAAAAAGGTGATCGAGTTACAATATATTTGCCGATGGTTCCCGAGTTGCCTGTTGCTATGTTGGCGTGTAGCAGAATAGGAGCTATACATATTGTTGTTTTTTCTGGATTTAGTTCACAAGCTTTAACCGATCGTATAAACGATTCAAAATCTAAAGTCATCATAACTGCTGACCAAGGAGTAAGACGCGGGAAGATACTTGAATTAAAAAAAATAGTCGATAGCGCTATTACATCAACCCCATCAATAGAAAATGTGATTGTTCTTAAAAGAGGAACAGCTGAGATGAAAATGAGTAAAAAAGATCTTTTGTGGCACGA
>VBPR01000025.1 GCA_005877345.1 Nitrososphaerota archaeon | reverse complement strand
ATTCTATCTATATATTAGGAATATCACCATTCAATATTAGAATGAGCTACAGTAGAGACAGCAGTTATGGTCGTGGCAGGGGAAGGAGTTATGGTGGCGATGCTAGTAAGAGTTTCAACAGAGGTAGTCCAACGACAAAACCCGTCGAGGTGGGTAAGGAATATGAGGTAGACATTACGGAAATTAGCAGAAAAGGCGATGGTATTGCTAGGGTTCAAGGCTTTATAGTATTTGTACAAAATGCAAAAGTCGGGAAAAAAACGCGCATAAAGGTTACTGAAGTAGCAGACAGGTTTGCTAAGGCAACAATTGAGGTTTAACCAATACAATTATTCTAAACGTGATTACTACATAAAATTTATTCAGATTTCTAGACAATATGTTTATGCATACCCCATAAACATTTTAGGTATATAGGTAATCTTCCAATTTGTTCAGTAGTCATTGAATGATTAGTGCATTTATACTTATTAATTATCATCACGATTATCCCCATCATTTAAAAAAGAACATAGAACATTATTTACTAATTACTAGTATACATTTGAATATTAAGTCGAAATAATATAGTGATTTTTTGGCTTGTTAGCTATCCATCTAGTGAAGTACCAGTACGCCTAAGGCTCGATGGATTACTTAGCTAACATCTCTACCAAGTTGTTTGTTTTGGAGCTCACTAGCTGATTAGTATTAGAAAACATAAATGGTATTTCATTGAATAAATTTATCGTCAATCCTTTCTTTGAATTTGTGTATTTACTGGCACTCACCTTCCATAGATCTTTGATAACATATTGAAAAATAATTACATCTCTAAGAACAGAGATAGCAAAATAATATTCATTTCACAGAGAACAAACCGGTTATGACAATAATCTAGATGCTTTGAAACTACTTGAAAGTTAAAATATATAGGTAAATATTAGTGTCAAAGCTAAGTTTAATTTGAATCAAATTCAATTAGATATGTGGAAGACCTGGAAAAAGAATTGGGGCCTATAATCGAAAATTTTCAAAACCTACTCAAGGATGCCAAAGCAAAGAAGTTTGATTCATTAAGAGAGGATGAAGATTTAAAAAAGGAATTCAGTAAATTGTCGAAGGATGTTATTGAACCTGTGATGAGAAAATTCGAGAGTTATCTGAAGAGTAAAGACGTGAACTCAAGTGTGAATGTTCGATCGGAAATTATATCCGGAAAAAATCCTAGTATTGAATTCATTTTACATTTCAAATTGACACATGAATCCAGATATCCGAATATTAAATTCTCATCATCCGGCGAAAAAATATCAATTCAAGAAGACCGGTTGATAACTAAAGGTGAAGTCAGACAAGATATGATGCCAGAATACTATGATAAGGAACAAATAACGGAGGAATTTATCGAGGAAAGACTCATCAGATTAATTAAATCATGCTTTGATAAAAATTGGCAATCAATTTACTCTTAAAGGATTCTAATTTGACAATACAAACTGTAGTACCTTACATATTATTTAGTTTCCAAAGAATGAAAGAAAAATTATAAGTTATCTTTGACAGCCGTTTATTTGAAAATTCCATTTATTTAATCTAGGTTTTAATTTATTTAAATTCTCAAGATCATAGATTTACTCTGAGTATTCAACTGATCGGGGGAGCCGAATAAAGTGCAAGGTTCAAATCCCATTGGGATAATAATTTTCAAGTCTTTCTCTGAAACTCTGTCCTAATATTAGTTACAATAATTTATTCGTCACTACATGTTTGTCGCCACATCGCTACGTGAACTTTTGAATTGTCCAGTTTGCTGCATATTAATATCATTTGAGTAAAATATTATATGGAATCACTGAATTTAAGCAGTTAATGGCAGACGATGATCTAAATACGGGGTGTTCCCACTGTTGGGGTCCTGTAGATTCAGAAACAAAAAATTGTAAAAGTTGTAACGGTCCACAGAAAACTTCCGAATGTAAAATAGTGCCACACTAAGACAAACATAAGTAACTTCTTTCATACTTGTATTGATGGTAAACAAAGAATATCTAGCAGTATTGGAAAAACATGATAAACTAATTTCATCATTAAGGACTGTTCAAGCAAATGAATATTCATTAGATAAAGAACAAACAAGTTATGATGATTTGTTAGATGCATTAAGGTCAAGCCTAAAAGGTTATCAAATAGAATAATAAAAAATAATGTAAATATCAAAACAGTACAGTAGGTAATCAAAACCATAAAGATTAGTAGCGCATTACACATAAGTTCCTTGATGGCATCTATAAATGTAGGAAAAGATCCTTATCCATGTTTCTGCGGGGGAAGTAGAACTTACGAAATATGTGAGACGCCTAGAGATTACTTTTTCTTTAAGGTACCAGTACCCGAATTAGTGAAAAAATATCCAAGATACAAAACAAGTTTGTGATAACTGTGGAAATGTGCAAGTCCTCCTAATTAAGTCTGGACAAAGAACAAATGAGTTATTCTGATTCACTTGACGCTCTAAGGCTAAGTTTGAAAGGATACAATATTAAATAAAAAAGAGAAATTAATCTTATTTTGATTCATTATATGATCTTTTGAATCTCGGCTTAGCTCCACTTTTTCTTAATTTCTCTTTCATCTGTTTACCATGCTCTTCCACCTGTTGATAATATTCTTCATATAATTTCCTCATTTCCTCTACCGGTATTTTTGGGATTCTTTCTTTATGGAAGATTGTAACAAGTTTCCCTTTCTCGGGTATATAATAAAGTCGATCAGGACCTACCGTTCGACAGACAATACATATTTTATAGGGCTCGTTTGGATTTTCATATACTTCTCTTCCACATATTGGACATTCTTTCATTTACTTATTTTCCACAGGTGCTAGAGGGATCTTATTATCCATTGCCCTAAGATTAAGTATGAAAGGATATATTATTAAACAGAAAAAGTCTCCAGATAATAATAGCAACGACAAACGAGAACAATTGAAGTTGGATGCATTAAATAAAATATTTGGATGGATAGAAGACAAAGAAACCAAGGCCGTAATGATCAATAAATATTATAATAATAAAGAACATAGAGCGGCCTTAAAAGCATTCTTAGATGACATGGTTAAAGCACTCGATGAGAGTACAGCAGAAACTAACAGCAAAGAAGAAATTAAAGGACAATTATCATATATCACATAACAAACAACTTAAAGTAAAATATGATTAAATGATTGAATGAGACCAAGTAAGAAACCTGTCCTAATTTTAGTTACAATAATTTATTCGTCACTACATGATTTGTCGCCACATGGCTACGTGAACTTTTGAATTGTCATGAATGTTGCATACTAATACAATTGAGTAAAATGTTATATAGAATCACTGGATTTAAGCAGTTAATGGCAGACGATGATCTAAATACGGGGTGTTCCCACTGTTGGGGTCCTGTAGATTCGGGAACAAAAAATTGTAAAAGTTGTGACGGTCCCCAGAAAAATTGCGACTGTAAAATAGTGCCACACTAAGACAAACGTAAGCAAGTATAATTAAGAAAAAAATAGCATTATTCATGTTATCCGTTTCCCACAGGTTTATCAATACTTGAGCTATGAGATTTAAATTCACAAAGAATAATAGTCGTTATATGGTTTGATTTGTTTAAGGCTCTCATCTCTTTTAACCTGTTTCTAATTAAAGATTTCTCATAAAGTTCCGATTGAATATTCCGTCATATTTCCTGGATCTTTATATTTTAATTTTTGTACTTTTCAAATTCTCGCTTTCTTCGCGGTTAGCCATTCTTGGCGTCAGCATCAAATTTAGCCTTACCTTCTTTGTATATGCATTTCAAACACCACCACCTGCCAATTCTAGTTGGGTCATTTAGAGGAACCAACTGATCGACCGAATCTCCACAGTTATCACATATTTTATTTTCATGATTAATCATTAAATCGACCATGTGCTATGTTAATATTTAAAGATATTTTCCTGAGTAATTCTAATGGGTATATTAGTCTTATAGTGTGGCCACCGGCAATTGCTAACAATATGGTTCCCGACGAATCCGAACTTGTTCAGATTGAATATTCAGTCATATCGCCTTGTGCCTAGTTTGTCCTATTTCAAGGTTAACTGACCTCAACTATCAGCAAGGTTCAAATCCCACAGGTCACATGCGAAAGTCGATCATTGTCCCATTCATATTTTAAAAAATATTATTGCAAATTTATCCGAACAAAAAGCCAAATACCATCTAGTAGAACCATACTACATAAAGGGCACTATTCCGTACGAGTTCAACTTTTTTTTCCTTACAGAATCTTCAGTAACGGACCCTAAATTCTTTGTTATAAATCTTCAATTTAGAAATTCTTAACCAGTTTATAGTGTTTAAACCAAATAATAATTAATACTCATGCATGCAGTTTAACTGTCAAAATAAGATGAGATAAATTGGGATATTGGAGGCGATAATCCGAGAGTAAGGAAATGAATTGCAAATCCAATTATTGCACCCATAAGTAAGTTATCTGTATACCAATAAATTCCTAAAAATAATCCCAATGAGGGAACGGTAAATAGCAGTGCAAGAATTGCACTTGTACTTATCATCTTAATCATAATATCTGGCGTAATATTTTCTGATTTTTGACAGGGAAACTGAAATTTTATACTTGTTCTTGACAATTGACAAAAAACGTTTTTTTGAGACCTGATATATGTATTGACATCTCAAAAATTATGAAAAATATTCTCATTGCTTGTATAATTTAATTGGATAACAAAGACATTATGAATTTTGTAACAACAGAATAAACAAAAGATCATAAAAAACATTGTTAAAAACCATCCAGCCAAATGATTAATAATTAAAGCCTCATCATTCAATTTAGTTAGAGAATTTAACGTAGCCTGTTGTTAAGTATTGAGCTGTCTAGGATGTCAAATTAATAAGTTTCAGATAGAAATTGTATATTAGTAGTATTTGTTAGCTTATGAAAATAGTAACTCACAGGAATCCAAATAGAAGTTGATTGAATAATTTCTAATTGCAATTTACTCGGCTATTTCTTAACCTATTCCAAATACATATTACATTGATAATCTTTTTGAGATTTTATATGCAAAACCCATAGCAACAAAAAGGGTTATGATTCCTGCAGAAATTGTTATAATCAAATTTGTTTTGATAACATAATGAAATACGACGGTACTGATGATGGCTGGGACTGCTATAACTAGAGCCAACAATGTACCATTTAGAAAAATTTTTAGCGTAGAAATCTTCACATCACCATTTTCAGAATTTGGATCCAACTTCAAAAATGTTATTTTACTATCATATAAATATCATTCATAATAGATTGCCAAATTGTAGTGGAATTTGAGAATCATTTTCCATAACTATCCCTGGTATATCGTCTAACCTTCTCTATAATTCAGAATATTATCTTGCTCTGATCAGTATTTTGGTCTTTTCACCTCTAATCGGATATCATTCTGCAAATCAAGAACAAGTAAATATGAGTATTGCATTGATTGTCGAAAATGAAATTGAAACTAATAAGACGTTAGTTTTTTATTCGTATAAGTTATTATCAAATAGCAAAATCTTATTTAGAATATTAATTCGTCTATACTCAAAATCCTTCCACAATATTTGCATTTTAAAATGATTTTCTCTTTATCTATAACTTCAATGACAGATTTTATATTCTCGCCAATAGTTACACATCTTAAATTAGGACATTTGAAAATTCCAGTAATATAATCTGGCAATTGTATCTTCCTCTTTTCTGCTAATTTGTAATCTTTGATAATGTTTATAGTCGCATGCGGTGCTATTAATGATAGCTTATTTGTTTCATCAGGTTCCAGATATCTGTTTTCTACTTTAATAATATCTTTTTTTTCATATTTGTTGCTTGGAACATTCAAAGCAACGGTTATGACATTTCCCTCTCTTCCCGTGATATTCAGGGCTCTTAGAACTAAAAATGCCTTGCCAGATTCAATATGATCTATTACAGATCCATTTTTGATTCTCCTTACAATTAACTCAATCGAATTGGACAGATTCTTTGCGCCCTTCCATTACTTTATTAACAATACTATAAAAGTATGAAACTTATTCAATCGCGTTTAAATAGCAAGTTTGGTATAATTTCGATTCTTATAGGTCTGTTCGGGCTCCTCCTATACATGAAAACGTTACGTCATGTAGAAACAAAATTCTTCCATTTCAAATAATATTTTGCATCATCATCTTCTTAAATTCGATATCCGATAGATTCTTTTTTGCTTCTAATATCATTGCGACATCATTACCAACGATATATCTTTGCTTGGGCTCACTATTGCCTAAAACCTGAATTATTACTTTTGCAACTTCGATAGGAGACGTGGCATGTTCTTGCATTAATTCAACATTTTTCTGAAATTTATTTAAGGATCGAGAATATGATGAACTTTTTTTCATCGAATCTTCTGATACAATGCAGTTGCGGAAAAAATTTGTTTTTATTACTCCAGGTTCAATTATAGCCACTTTTATCCCATATGGAAATAGTTCATACATTAAGGATTCACTAAATCCTTCAATAGCAAACTTTGTACTTACGTAAGCAGAAATACCTGGAAAACCTACTTGTCCGGCACCTGAGCTTACATTAATAATTGTACCGCTTTTCTGTAATCGCATTATAGGAATTATCTTTTTCGTAATATTCAGAACGCCAAAAAAATTAGTTTCAAATTGATTCCTTATTTCATCCAGAGTCAGGTCTTCAAAAAAACCTACGAGACCATAACCTGCATTGTTTATCAATACATCAATTCGATTTGCCTCCTTCTTGATGCAATTAATTGTATTTTCTATAGACGTATCATCATTTACATCAAGTTCCCGGATATTTAGATCAAGCCTTTCTTTTTTAATTATTTCTTCAAGAGAATCCGATTTCTTTGTATTTCGCATAGTAGCAAAGGTATGGAATCCATTTCTAGCGAGCATTAGCGCAGTTTCGTAACCTATTCCACTGGAACAACCTGTAATCAGTGCAACTTGATGCATATGGTAATACCAGTTTATTTTTTATATAAATTTAGATACCAAAATTCAGATAATATCTATCAATTCATCAGACTTTCATAAAAAAGCAATTATTCCAATTGGATGACAAGGCGTAACATATTAAAAACATTAAATTATCATTGCTATCGAAACGATATCAATT
Organism: Nitrososphaerota archaeon; assembly: GCA_005877345.1. GTDB lineage: Archaea > Thermoproteota > Nitrososphaeria > Nitrososphaerales > Nitrososphaeraceae > TA-21. Next base: position 4,979 of record VBPR01000025.1, on the reverse strand, counting down.
GTCCGACGCTGATGAAGAACCACCTGGAAGGGCAGGGACCTCTTCTCATAACCAACTTGTCAGGTCCCTTGGGCTGCTAGATATACTGATGGTTGGAGTAGCTGCAATGATAGGTGGTTCGATTTATGTTCTGACTGGGCCGGCAATAGGTCTTGCGGGCAGCGCGGTTATAGTTGCGTTTATTATTAACGCGATAATAACGCTATTTACTGCTATGGCATATGCCGAACTTGGATCTGCTATGCCAGAAGCGGGAGGCGGATACCTATGGGTGAGAGAGGGCTTACCTCGACCGAACGCTTTCATAAGTGGATGGATGGCCTGGTTTGCACACATAATCGCTGGATCGTTATATGCTGTAAGTTTTGCTTCATTCCTCACGGGGTTATTGGAGATGATGAATCTTTCGCACGATCTTGTGCTTTTAAACATTATCCCGTTAGACAAGTTTATAGCGGTAATATCTATTGCCGTTTTCACTTATATCAATATTAAGGGAACATCTGAAACCGGTAAGACGGGTGATATCGTTACTATTATTCAGCTAGGATTAATATTTATTTTAATTGCGGCCGGCTTGTGGGTCATGAGTGGCAATCCCAACTGGAAGATGAATTTTTCGAATTTTGCGCCAATGGGGATCGGTGGAGTAGTTGCAGCAATGGGTCTGACTTTCATAGCATTCGAAGGATATGAAGTAATTGTTCAAACAGGAGAGGAAGTAAAAAACCCAAGAAGGAATATTCCACGGGCGATATTCATCTCGCTAGGTGCTGTAGTTATTGTGTATTGTTTGATTGCGTTTGTATCTATAGGCGCAATATTTCCAGCTGGCATTGAGTCATGGAAATTCATAGGTGAGAGTGGTGAACTTGGAATAATGAAGGCAGCAGAATTGCTAGCTCCTTACGGAGCATTTATCGTTCTAGCTGGAGGTTTGATTTCCACTCTAGCTGCCTTAAACGCAACAACATTTTCTTCGGCCAGGGTAGCTTTTGCCATGGGCAGGAATTATAACATGCCATATCAACTTAGTGCCATCCACAAAAAGAACAAGACACCTTATGTCGCGATACTAATATCTGGTATCATAATGGCAATTATGGCTTACGGACTTCCTCTGGGACAGATCGCCGTTGCAGCAGGTGTTATCTTTCTATTACTATTTACTCAAGTAAATATGGCTGTCATCACTATTCGTAGGATTTATGGTGACAAGTTAGAATACGGTTTCAAAACACCATTCTTTCCAGTAATACCAATAATAGGTATCTTCCTCAAACTTGGGCTAGCTATTTTTCTTCTGTTTACTCAACCTTTGAGCTGGGCGATAACCGTGGTATGGGTGGTGATTGGATTCCTCGTATATCGAATGTACACTTTTAGGAAGGAAATAGATCACTATGCTCCAATTGTTACTAGTGAAGGCGATCTGGAGAGAAAGGACTATAGAATTCTAATTCCATATACACCTGAAGATCCAGATAGATTATTAAAATATGCAATAAGAGTTGCGAAAGAAAATTTCGGAGAGATTAATGTTTTGAGAGTAATTACAGTTCCAAAACAGACCCCGTTATCTGCGGGGACTGGATATGCTGAAACAGCAAGGAAATCATTTGAACCATTAGACAAGATAATGGATAAGGAGAACATACTAAATCACTATCTTGTGAGAATATCCCATGATGCAAGCGAAGCAATATTAGCTACTGTGGAGGAACAAAAAATTGATTTACTAATAACAGACTTTGAAACATTCAGGAACAGCAAAAAAATTCAAACAATTTTGACGTGTGACGTACTGGCCATATTATCAGAAGGTAATGAAGAGTTCACATTTGAACCAACCCGAACTTCGAGACGGGGCTTTGGCCAAAAAAATTTGGTCGTACTATACGATGGAGGAGATCATTCAGATCTAGTTTTGAAGGCTACAAGTTGGTTAGAACGTTCAGGACAATTCAAAATTAATGTTTTATATGTAAATACCAAAAAAGACGATGAACAGGAAAAAATTGTAAGCATTACTGATATACTAAAACAAAAGGAATATCTTGAGCAAGTTGGAATCGAGTTCAATGAGATTAATCTTTCAGATAGTGATATGCGATTTAGTAACGAAGCTGCAGATACAATTTTGTCTTCACTGAGTAATTTTCAACCAGATGTTATTATAACTGGTGCGAGCATTTCAAAATTCAGCTTATTTAGTGATCCTCATTTTCTAAATATGTTGTATGAACTGAAATGTCCAATTATAGTAGCTAGACATTTTGCTATCCCTGGAGTTCACAAGATTAAAACTTTAATCCATAAATTAAGAACTCTAATACTTGAAAAGATCAATGACTTGAAAAAACTCGACAAAACTCGACAAATTTGAAGTAATTTCCATTCATGCTGCTCTCCTTGCAAAGATAATAGCTTACTTTGTGTTATGAAAGACAAATACGGATTCGTATGATAATTGATACGGCAATTAATAAGGAGCTGATTTGAGATTATCAAGATTTATATTGCATTAATTGAGTTAGGTAAGCCTAATTGTTGTATGTCCCTGAGAAAATTTATTCCTTCAAAGCCTGATATGAGGTAGAAAAAATGAATGAAAATTTTCTATGGGATTGTAAATAAGAAAAAAATTCCATTATGCATGTGGATTGTTTTCCTTGCTCCCAGTCTCTTGTTTAATTCCACATACGGCGCGCAAAATATTGGAATTAGTTCTAACGACCTAGTTTTGGTGACAGTTAACCTACAAAGAATCTTAGAACAAATGAATTTGGTTCAGGCAAGTCTTTCGAAAGGAGATAGCACGAGTGCTTTTGAACATGCATATATCTCACACTCAATTATTTTTCCTTCATTTAAGGACAAACTAAGAGAAATTGATAAGAATTCATCTGAAAGATTAGAATCATTATTAATTGACTTACCAATAATGGTAAAATCTACTCCCTCATCGGAAACAGAAAGTAAGATAGCTCAAATTGTGGATTTATTGAATACCACTACCTCAAATATTTTATCACCAAATAATTTGGATCACAATTCAATCATAGCATCAACTATTATGGTATTGTTAAATGATAGTTCTAAATTCTATCACACATCTAATTTTGGTAATACTAAGGATCCCAATAATAAAATTGATTATGAAAATGCAATAGGCATGGTAGATATCTCACATAAATTATACAAAAATATTTCTAATTCCTTTGGTGATTCCAAAAAGCGAGAAATTGAGTCCTTTTTTGGGGACCTGAAGGATTCCTTATCTCAAAAACCTGATCCGCAAAGAATCTTTAAATTGATAACAGCTATCCAAACGAAATTAAATGAAAATGAATCAAATTTTCAATCCAATGATTCTTTAACTATTTATTTTGGTAATATAAAAAATTTATTGTCAAAAATCAGTGGTGCCATAAAGAGCAATTCTGATTATTCTTCTGCCGAGAAGTACGCAACTGCTGCATATTTGGACAATTTTGAATATCTCGAACCGCCACTTGAAAAAGTTGATCCGAATCTTAAGAATAGTTTAGAATTAATGATGAGAGAAGAACTTCGGGAATTAATAAAAAACAAACAGCAATCAGAAACAGTCGTTCTTTTAACGAGTATCACTAACAATCTTTCAAAGGCTGCGAACCTCTTGAATGTAAATTATGAAAACCTTATTGTAAATGAAAACTCACAGTCTCCAGTTCCTACACAGTCTCCAGTTCCTATAATAGAGAATACTCAGCTAAACAATTTAAGTGATATTAAAGAATTGAGTAAAGGCTTTGGTACATATTCTGGAATTAAAAAAGGCCTTGGTGAGAGCACAGATTCAGAAAAGATGGGTGTAAGAACCGACATCGATAATATAAGAATCAAGTTAGTTGATCTTCTTCAACAGTATAAGGATGGAAAATATGATAAGGCATTTGCCACATCCAGATCAGCTTACCTGGACAGTTATGAAGGAATAGAAATTCCGCTTAGACCAATAAATCCCGACTTTACTCTTGACATGGAAATAAAATTTGCAGAGCTCCGCAATATGATACAGCAACATCAACAATATGCAAAAATTGAAGCAAAGGTCGTAGAAATTAGAAGTGGATTAGATGAATCTGAAAGATTAGTTACCGGCACCGGTGTAATAGCTCCTACGCTGGCATTTTCGACTTCATTTTCAATTATATTCAGAGAAGGACTTGAATCTGCACTTATAATCGGTGCCATCCTTACTTATCTGGAAGCATCACGTAATGCCCAATATAAGAAACATGTTTACATAGGAATTTTGATATCTATTATTGCATCAATTATTACATGGTTTGTTGCCCGGTTTGTTATTGATATAACGGGCGCAAGTAAAGAACTGATTGAAGCAATTGCGGGAATATCTGCTGTTGTAGTATTATTCTGGGTAAGTTTCTGGATATTAAATAAGGTCGAGACAAAAAAATGGATTGAATTTGTAAAGGCAAAAGTATGGCAGGCAACAACGACCGGAAGCGTAATGGTTTTTGCAATGCTGTCATTTTTTACAGTTTATAGAGAGGGATTTGAAACTGTTTTGTTTTACCAGGCTATGTTTGCATTTGCAGAAAATATGGAAAGTTTTGTACTCCTGGGGCTAGTCATAGGATTGGCTGTAATAATTAGCATTGTATTTGTGATTAGAAAATTGGGTAAGAAGCTGCCACTCCGTGTATTATTTGGTCTAACAATGGGAATTGGGGCTTACATGTCTATAGCATTCATAGGTAACGCAGTCAGAGAGTTCCAAGAAATAGGTTATATCTCAACAACCCACTTATTTGGAATTATCCCACGTTTAGAGATAAATTTGGCAACAATGACTGGTATTCATCCCACACTTGAAACAACAGTTGCACAAATAATACTATTATCAATATATTCTGTAGGAGCACTTTATATATTAATAATACAACCACGCAGAAAGAAGTTGGCTCAAT